>CAZZZA010000004.1:0-60652 GCA_964658455.1 uncultured Lichenihabitans sp. | reverse complement strand
CACGTGTTCCTGATCATCAAGGAGAACCGCACCTACGACCAGATGCTGGGCGACCTGCCGCAGGCCAACGGCGATCCGAGCATCGCGGTGTTCGCGTCGCACGTGCCGAACCAGCACGCGCTGCTGACCCGGTTCCCGCTGCTCGACAACATGTATGCGCCGAGCCGGCAATCCGCCGACGGCCATCCCTGGATCGTCGAGTCCGGCTCGTTCTATTCCAACGACGTGCTCTCGCCGGACTGGATCCGCTCCTATCCGGGCGGCAACAGCAACGACGCGCTGACCTACACGCAGCAGGGCTTCCTGTGGACCGCGGCGCTGAAGAAGGGCCTCAGCGTCAAGATGTATGGCGAGTGGAGCGGCGGCTACACCATCGCCAGCAAGCCGGGCGGCGGCGACTACAGCTGGGCGGATTTCTACAACACCGCGCTGTTCAAGGAATCCGGCGGCAAGCAGGGCAAAAACATCGTGCCCGACAATTCCGATACCGAATCGACAGCGGTGCCGTCGGCGGCCGCGGTGCTCGATCCGCATTATCCCTCGTTCAATCTCGGGATCCCGGACCAGTACCGGGCCGACTACTACCTGCCGCAGCTGCAGGCGCAGGACGCATCGAACACGATCCCCAACCTGACGATCCTCTGGCTGCCGGACGACCATACCGCCGGCACCTCGTCCGGCCTGCCGCTGCCCGCCAACTACCAGGCCGACAACGACCTGGCGCTGGGCCGCATCATCGAGGCGATCAGCAACACCAAGGCCTGGCCCAGCAGCGCCATCTTCGTCGAGGAGGACGACACCCAAGACGGCGTCGACCATGTCGACGGGCATCGCCAGCCGGTCTACATCGTCAGCCCCTACACCGTGGCGCCGCAATCGCCCGGCATCGGGCGGGTGATCCACACCACCTACACCCAGGAGAACATCAACCGCACGATCGAGAACATTCTCGGTTTCGCGCCGCTGACCCAGTTCGACCTGACCGCATCGCCGATGTTCGACGTGTTCCGCAACGTCGCCGACACCACGTCCTTCACCCACGTCGCGGCCAACACCCCGCTCAATATCGGACCGGGCGGCACGCCGATCGCCGGCACCGGCGCCGCGAACTACGCGATGCGGATGACGCCGCTGCAGAAGGCCTGGACCCTGGCCTCGAACAGCATGCTGAAGGGCAAGCTCGGCAAGGCGGACGCGGTGGACGAGCGCTTCCTGAACCATGCGATGTGGTACTCTGCGACCGGCTGGAGCCGTCCGTATCCGGGTGAACACGCGATCGCCTGGCCGGCCTCGTTCGTTCGCGCCGCCAGGTCGCGCCCGGTCGCGAACGACGACTGAGCCTGGGCGCGCTGCCGGTGGGCAGACCACCCGGCAACCGGCTTGACGACGCCATCGGCCCGGTGCTGGTCCGGGCCGACCGGCTGCTGCGGGCCGGGCGCATCACCGAGGCGCTGCCGCTGCTGGTCCGCGCGGTGGCGGCGGCGCCGGGCCATGCGGCGCTGCGGCACGACCTGGCGATGGCCTGGCTGCGGACCGGGCAGCACCGGCAAGCCGCCGACGGCTTCCGCGCCGCGCTCTCGCTCGATCCGGGCTTCGCGCTGTCCTGGCTCGGCCTGGGCGTGACGCTGCAGGCGCTGGGCGACGAGGACGGCGCGCTGTCCGGCTTCCAGCATGCCGGCTGGCTGCTGCCGTCGCTGGCAGAGGCGCATTACCGGGCCGGCGCGCTGCTCGAATCGCGCGGCCACCGCACCGAGGCCGAGACCGCCTTCGCCCGTGCGGCGGGCGCGGCGCCGGGGACCAGCCTCGGCCGGCTGTCCGACGCCAGGGCGCTGCTGCTGCAGGGCCGGGACGACGCGGCCGAGGCGGTGCTGCGCGAGCTGCTGGGGCGCGATCCGGCGCATGCGGCGGCGGCCGACCTGCTCGGCCGGGTGCTGGCCGAGGCCGGGCAGTTCGACGAAGCGCGGCGCTGCTACGAGCGCGCCACCGCCGCCGCGCCGGACCTCGCCGGCAGCTATTACGACCTGGTGCGCTGTCGCCGCCTGGATCACGGCGACGCGGCGCTGATCGGCCGGATGCGAGCGGCGCTGGCGCGTCCCGGCCTGCACCCGGAGGCGCTGCTGAAGCTGCATCTGGCGCTGGGCAAGGCGGCCGACGATCTCGGCGACCCGGAAGAGGCGATGCGCCGGTTCGACGCCGCCAGCGCGACACGCGACGGGCTGGCGCGGTTCGACCTGGCCGCGTTCGAGGCGCGGATCGAGACCATCATCGCCACCCGGTTCGACGCGCCAGACGCGCCCCGCCCGGCCGGCGGGCCGGCGCCGCTGCTGATCGTCGGCCTGCCGCGGTCCGGAACCACGCTCGTCGAGCAGATCCTCTCACGCCATCCCGACATCGGTGCCGGCGGCGAGCTGCCGTTCTGGACCGAGCAGGGCGCGCTATGGGATCGGCGGGGCGGCGGACCGGTGCCGCCGGCGGTGGCGGCGGCGTACCGGCGCGTGCTCGAGGCGGCGGCCGGCGGCGCGCGGCCGCGCTACGTCACCGACAAAATGCCGCTCAACCTGTTCTGGGCCGGGCTGGCGCAGGCGGCGCTGCCGGACGCGATCGTGGTGCAGTGCCGGCGGGCGCCGATCGACACCGCGCTCTCGATCCACCGCACCTATTTCAACCAGCACGTGGCGCTGCCGACCGGCGGCGCCGATCTGGTCGGCGCGATCCGGGCCGCCGAACGGCTCGCCGACCATTGGCGCGCGGTGCTGCCGGCCGACCGCCTGATCGAGCTGGAATACGAGCAGCTGGTCGCCGATCCGGAACCGGCGATCCGGCGGCTGCTGCACCGATGCGGCCTGTCCTGGGCGCCGGCCTGCCTGGCGCCGGAGCGCAGCCTGCGCCGGGTCAGGACCGCGAGCCGGTGGCAGGTCCGCCAGCCGATCTCGACCGCAAGCGTCGGCCAATGGCGGCGCTATGCGCCGTGGCTGGGCCCGCTGGCGGCGCTGCGTGCCGCACCGCCGGCGACGGATCGCGGTCAGGCGGACGCCATCAGGCCGCGATAGGCCAGCTGGTCCTGGTACAGGCGCTGGAACACCGCGTATTTCGCGTCGTGGAACCGGCGCACCGCCGCGTCGCCGGGCTCGATGACGCTGCCGGCGCGGCTCATCGCCGCCATCGCCTCGCCTATGCCGGGATGCAGGCCGCCGGCGACCGCGCCCAGCATCGCCGCCCCCAGCAGCACCGCCTCCGGCTCCTGGCTCAGCACCAGCGAACAGCCGCAGGCATCGGCATGCTCGCGCAGGAACACCGGGTTCTTGGTGCCGCCGCCCGACGCCATGATGGTGTCGATCGCGTAGCCATGCGCGTTCAGGGTCTCGATGATGTGGCGGGTGCCGTAGGCGATCGCCTGGATGGTGGCGAGGTACAGCAGCGCCAGATCGTCGTCGCCGGCGCCGAGCCGCAGCCCGGAGATCATGCCGCGCAGGCTGGAATCGGCGCGCGGCGACCGATTGCCGTGGAAATCCGGCATCACGTGCAGGTCGCGCGTCAGCATCGCCGGATGCGGCACCTGCTCCGAGAGCTGCGCAAGCCGCGCGTTGAGCGCCGCATAGACGCTCTGGCCGGCCTGGCCGGCGCGTTCCGCCAGCGCCGGATAGGCGGCATGGGTGGTGATGATGTGGTCGATCAGGCTGCCGACCGCGGACTGGCCGCCCTCGTTGAGCCACAAGCCCGGCAGCATCGCCGCGAAATAGGGCCCCCAGATCCCGGGCACGAAGCGCGGCTCGGCGGAGACCGTCATGTGGCAGCTCGAAGTGCCGCCGACCAGCGCCAGGCGCCGCGACAGCGCCGCCGCGTCGGGCGCCGCGCCGTCGATCGCGGCGCCGATGGTGCCGATGCCGCCGGCATGGGCGTCGATCGCCGAGACGCCGACCGGGATGCCGGCTTCCAGGCCGAGATCGGCGGCGGCGGCTTCGCACAGCCCGCCGACCGCGTCGCCGAGCGGCAGGATCGCGGTGCCGATGCGCGTGAAGCCCTCGTCGGCGAGGTCGCCCAGGCCGATGCCGCGGAAATAATCCGCGTCCCAGCGCCCCTCATGGCCGAGATAGGTCCATTTGCAGACCGTCGAGCAGAGCGAGCGGGTGTCGGCGCCGGTGGCGCGCCAGGTCAGCCAGTCCGGCAGGTCGAGGAACGCGGCGGCGCGCGCCCAGCTCTGCGGCAGGGTCTCGCGCAGCCACAGCAGCTTCGGCGTCTGCATCTCCAGCGAGATGCGGCCGCCGACATAGCGCAGCACCGCGTGCGCGTCCGCATTGATGCGCTCGGCCTGCGCCGCCGCCCGGTGGTCCATCCAGACGATCACGTCCTGGTCGGGCGCGCCGTCGGGGTCGATGCTGACCGGGCCGCCGGCCGCGTCGGCCACCGCCAGCGAGCAGGTTGCGTCGAAGCCGATGCCGCGTATCTCGACGGCGCCGGACGCGGCCACGACCGCGCGCACCGAGGCGCAGACCGCGTTCCAGATGTCGGCCGTGGATTGCTGCACGAAACCCGGACGCGGCCGCCACGCCTGGATCGGCCGGCTGGCCTGCGCGAGCATGGTCCCGTCCGGCGTGAACAGGCCGGCGCGGGCGCTGCCGGTGCCGACATCGACGCCGATCACCGCCATGACCGGCGCGCTCATGCCCGGCCGTGCGAGGCGCGGGACCGGCGCGCCAGCGAGTCGACGATCACCGCGATCGCCAGCACCCCGCCGGTGATCATGTAGCGCAGCGACGAGGACAGATCGAGCAGAGTCAGGCCGCTCGAGATCGACTGGATCACGATGATTCCCAGCAGGGCGGAATAGGCGCTGCCGCGTCCGCCGAACAGGCTGGTGCCGCCGATCACCGCGGCCGCGATCGCATCGAGGTTGACGTCGCCGGTGCCGGCCTGCTGGCTGGCGGAGGCCAGCCGGGCTGCCGACAGCACCCCGCCCAGCGCCGCCAGCACCGAGCACAGCACGAAGGCGCTCGCATAGACGAACGAGACGTTGATGCCGGCCCGGCGCGCCGCCTCGCGGTTGCCGCCGACCGCGGTCATCGACCGGCCCCATTTGGTGCGCTTGAGCGCGTAGTCCATTGCCACCACCAGGCCGACGAACAGCGCGAACATCCAGGGCACGCCGCGATCCTGGTTCAGATAGAGGGCGAGCAGCTCGAGCACGATGGTGATCAGCGCCGCGCGCAGCACGATGCCGGCCAGCGATCGCGGCGACAGGTTGGCCTGGCTCCTGCGTCGCGAGGTGCGATAGCCGGTGAGCAGGATCGACAGCCCGGCCACCGCCACGATCGCGTAGGCCAGCAGGTGCGGCATCACCAGCGTCTGGCCCAGGCTGACCAGCGGCGCGTCGTAGGGCAGGTTGATCGACCCGCTGGCGCCGAGGATGTAGAGCTGCAGCCCCAGGATCGCCAGCAGCCCGGCCAGGGTGGAGATGAAGCTGGGCATTCCGAGACGGGTGAACAGCAGCGAATAGAGCGTGCCGATAGCGATGCCGGCGGCGATCGCCACCAGGATCGCGACCGCCACCGGCCAGCCCATGTTGACCCACAGCACGCCGACCAGCGCCGAGGCGAAGCCGCTGGTGGAACCGACCGACAGGTCGATCTCGCCGACCATCAGGATGCAGACGATGCCGAGCGAGATCACGCCGACCGTCGAGCAGTCGAACAGCAGGTTGACCAGGTTGTTGGCCGACAGGAACACCGGATTGAGGGTCTGGAACACGGTCCAGATGATCGCCAGCCCCACCACCACCGGCAGCGAGCCCAGGTCGCCGGAGCGGACCCGATCGAGGAACGAGCGGACCGCGCCGCGCAGGCCGGTATCGTGCCGGACCCGGCTGTCGCTGCGGTCGAGGGCCGCGGCCGGCTGGCCGCCCGGGTTGCCGCTCATGGCCGGTCCCCGGCGGTTTCCGCCGCCTGGTCGTGGCGGCGGCGCGAGCGGCGCGAGACCGCGTTGTCCGAGGCGCCGGTGATGGCGCCGACCAGCTCCTGGTTCGAGGCGTCGGGATAGAACACGCCGTTGTTGCGCCCGAGCCGGAGCACGACGATGCGGTCGGCGACCGCGCGCACGTCTTCCATGTTGTGGCTGATCATCACCACACCGAGCCCGCGGTCGCGAACCCGCTCGATCAGGTCGAGCACTTCGGCGGTCTGTGCCACGCCGAGTGCGGCGGTCGGCTCGTCGAGCAGGATCAGTTTCGGGTCGAGCAGCAGCGACCGGGCGATCGCCACCGTCTGGCGCTGGCCGCCGGACAGCGACGCCACCGGCTCGCGCACGCTGGGGATGCGCGCCGACAGCTCGTTGAGCAGCTGCCAGGCCTTGATCTCCATCGAGACCTCGTCGAGCTGCAGCGGCTTCAGCTCGTTGCCCAGGAAGATGTTGGCGACGACGTCGAGATTCTCGCACAGCGCCAGGTCCTGGAACACGGTGGCGATGCCGAGCGACAGCGCGGCGCTCGGGCCGTCGAGGGTGACGGGCTTGCCGCGGAACGTCATCGTGCCGGCGCTGGGCTGGTGGACGCCGGACAGCACCTTGACCAGGGTCGATTTGCCGGCGCCGTTATCGCCGACCAGGGCGACCACCTCGCCGGCGTGCACGTCGAGATCGATGTCGGTCAGGGCCGAAACCGCGCCGAAATTCTTCGAGATCGCCCGAAGGCTCAGCACGGTCTCGCCGGGCGGCTCCGTCGCGGCCAGATGGTGACTCATGGTTGGTGGCCCCCCCAGTCATAGGCTTGTCATGGGCTTGCCGGATGCGTGCCCGGTCGCGCTTGTCTCGCGCGCATTGTTTGGTGCCGGCGATGCCGCTGCATCGCCTGGACGTGGCGGACGTTATCGCGGCGGACGCCGCCTGGCTACGCGCCGTGGCGCGCCCTGACCCGGTTTTCAAAAGGCCCGCCATGCCGATGACGCTCGAAGGATCCTGCCGCTGCGGCGCGGTCCGCTTCACGCTCGACAGCCACACGCCCTGCCCCTACCAGCGCTGCTACTGCACGGTCTGCCGCAAGACCGCCGGCGGCGGCGGCTACGCGATCAACATCATGGGGCTGGCCGGCAGCCTGAAGGTCCGGGGCCGGCGGTCGCTCGAACAATATCATGCCCGGATCGCGATGGCGGACGGGCGCTGCGCGCCGAGCGAGGCGGCGCGGCATTTCTGCCGTGACTGCGGCACGGCGCTATGGCTCTTCAGCCCGGAATATCCGGACCTGCTCTACCCGTTCGCCTCGGCGATCGACACCGACCTCCCGGTGCCGCCGTCGCGGGTGCATCTGCTGCTGGCGTTCAAGGCCGCCTGGGTCGAGCCGCAGATCGCGGCGGGGGACAGCTGTTTCGACCTGTTCCCCGCCCTGTCGATCGAGGACTGGCATCGCCGGCACGGGCTCTGGATCGACTGACGCCGGAGCCCCGCCTTGGCTACAGATCCAGGCTGGACGGCAGGATCACCAGATCGCGGATCGTCACCCCGCGCGGCCGGGTCAGCATGAACAGCACCGCCTCGGCGATCTCGGCGGGCTGGATCAGGCTGCCGGCGGCGATCGCCTCGTCGAGCTTCGCCTGCGGCCAGTCCTTGAGCAGCGCGGTCACCACCGGCCCGGGGCAGATCGCCCCGACCCTGATGCCGTGCCTGGAGACCTGGCGCCTGACGGTATGCACGAAGGCCTGCACCGCGTGCTTGGAGGCGGTATAGACCGGCTCCCACACCACCGGGATCATGCCGGCGACCGAGCTGGTGACGACGATGTCGCCGGTCTGCCTGGAGATCATGTGCGGCAGCACCGCGTGCACGCAGCGTAACACCGCGTTGATGTTCAGGTTCAGCATGCGGTCCCAGGCATCGGGATCGCCGTCCGCCACGTCGCCGCCGACATAGGTGCCGGCATTGGCGTGGAAGATGTCGCACTGGCCCTTCAGCCGCAGGATACCCGGCAGCATCTCGGCCACGCTCTTGGGATCGAGGAGGTCGATCTGCAGCGGGCTGGCCTTGGGCCCGAGTTCGGCGCAGACGTCGCGCAACGCCGCCTCGGCCCGGTCGACGATCACCACGTCGGCGCCGGCATCGATGAAGGTCCTGGCGCATTCGAGGCCGATGCCCGACGCGCCGCCGGTGACGACGGCGACTTTCCCAGAGAGGTCCTGGCTCATCATTCTCTCCTTCTATGCTCTCGAACGGGGATCGCCGCTCAGTGCGCGATGCCCAGCTTGGCGCAGCCCTCGGCGTAGCGGCCGGCGCAGAGGTCGGACGCGGCCTCGATCGGCTTGCCGTTGATCGACTTGTCGACGATCTCGGCCTTGAGGTTGTCCGCGGTGACCAGGGTCGGCTGGAACAGGTGGGTCGGGGTGCCGAACATGGTCGTGTTGCCCTCCGGCGCCTTGCCGGACAGCAGGCCGATCGCCGCGTCGGCGGCGGCGGCGGCGACGATCTCGCTCGGCTTGGAGATGGTGTTGAGCTGGTCGCCGGCGATGATGAGCTGCAGCCCGGCGACGGTGGCGTCGTTGCCGGTGACCGGCGGCACCGGATTGACGCCGGCCGCCTTCAGCGCCGCGACGGCGCCGCCGGCGGTGCCGTCATTGGCGGCGACGATGCCGACGATCTTCTTGCCGAACCGCGACACCTGGCCGGAGGTCCATTGCTGTGCCTTCGAGGGCTGCCAGTCCGGGGTGTCGTATTCGGCGAGCGTCTTGTAGCCGCCGCCGGCCAGGCCTTCATGGATGCCCTTCTTGATCAGTCCGGCAGCGGCATCGGTGGGCGAGCCGTTGATCTCCAGGAGCCCGACGCCGTCGGTTTTCACGTTGGCAGCCTTGAGGTGCTCGACCAGCGAGGTGGCGATCACCTTGCCGATGTTCTCGTTGTCGAACGAGATGTAGAAATCGGCCTTGGCCGACGGGATCGGGCGGTCGTAGGCGATGACCTTGATGCCCTGCGCCTGGGCGCGCTTGACCAGCGAGGCGGCGGCGGTCGAATCGACCGGGTCGATGACGATCGCCTTGGCGCCCTGCGAGACCACGGAGTTGAACTGCTGCTGCTGGCGCGACGCGTCGGAATTGGCGTTCTGGTAGAGCACGGTGCAATCCGGGCAGACCTTCTTCATCTCGGCGACGAAGCCGGGACGGTCGTGCTGCTCGTAGCGGGTCGAGCCCTCGTCGGGCATCAGGAACGCGATCTTGGCGCCGCTGACCTGGGCCATCGCGGCGTGGCCGGCCATCTGGCTCAGCAGGATCGTCGATGCCGCGAGGACGAGTTTGTTGACCATGGTTGTTTCTCCCTGTCGTGTTGGTCGTTTCTTGGTCGCACGCCTGGCCGCGAACCTTACGGCAGGGTGCTTCGCTCCTGGTTGGCGAGCGCCTCGCGGGCCGATTTCAGGTGGACATCGGTGAACGCCTTGGCGTGCGCGGCCAGATCCTTACTGTCTTCCCACAGGTTGCGCCATATTCCGAGGATGCCTTCGAGCGGCTGGCCGACCACCCTGGACGAGAACGATTCGAAGGTGATCGGACCCTGGTAGTCGATTTCCGCCAGCGCCCTGAAGATCGGCGGGAAGGCGATCGATCCCGAGCCCAGGTAGCCGCGATGCGAATCGCCGGTGTGGAAATAGCCGAGATCGGCGCCGGTGTTGCGGATCGCGGCGGCGACGTCGCTCTCCTCGATGTTCATGTGGTAGCAGTCGAGATGCACCTTGACGTTCTCGAGCCCGACCCGGCGCACGAACGCGACCGCCTGGCTGGCGGTGTTCAGCACATTGGTTTCGTAGCGGTTGACCACCTCCATGCCGAGCACGATCCCGCTGGACGCGGCCTTCTCGCCGACCCGCCGCACCACGTCGACCGCATTGGCCACCCCGGTCGCCGTCGGCGCCACCGCGTATTTCTGGAACGCCGAGTAGAGGATGCCGCACACATGGGTGGCGCCGATGTCGCGCGCGATCGCCAGCCCGTCGGCCAGCCGCTGCTCGCCGGCCCGGATACGGTCCGGATCCTCCGACGAGACGTCCTGCGAGCCGTCCAGCCCGAACGACATGGTCACGCCGATGCCGGCCCTGGCCAGGGCCTTCTGCGTGAAGGCGACGTCGAACTTGGAGAAATCCATCGCCGAGACCTCGATCAGGTCGTAGCCCGCCTCCGCGGTCATGGCGATGGCCCGCTCCGCGTCGTCGTTGGTCCAGTCCGCCGTCCAGACGAAGGCGTGTACACCCAGCTTGTTCATGCTCGTTCTCTTCTTTCCTGTGACGCGGCCATGTCAGACGGCCGCCAGCGTCGCCGGCTCGGCGCGGCGCCCCGGTTGCCCGGCGGCGGGCGCCGCCCTGGCGGTCGACCCCCTGATCTGGAGATCGCATTGCAGCCGGATGGTGCGCGGCGGCGTCCGGCCTCCCTCTATCCGCTCGCGCAGACAGTGCCAGGCCTCGATGCCGAGCTGCGCGACCGGCTGGCGCACCGCGGTGATGGCGGGCGACGATCCCTGCATCCAGGCGTAGTCGTCAAAACCGACCAGCGACATGTCGGCGGGGATCTTCAGCTCGTGCTGGCCGAGCCAGCCGATGATGCTGATGGTCGTGAAATTGGTCAGCGCGATCATCGCCGACGGGCGCTCGTTGTCCGCCATCCAGGTGGCGAGCCGGCCCGACACGCTGTCCATGGTATGGCCGGCCTCGAGCAGGCTGGGCGGGCGCAGGCCGGCCTTGCGGAAGGTCTGGCGGATCGCCTCGACCCGGGCGCGGATGTTGGCCAGTTTCAGCGTCGATGCCACCACCAGCACCTTGCTGTGCCCGAGTGCCACGAGGTGGTGCGCGGCCAGCACCGCCGCCTGCCGGTTGTCGACCGAGACCGTGTCGGTCTTCAGGCCCGGCGGCAGGCGGTCGACGACCACGAACGGGGTATGGCCGCCGCCCAGCACCGCCAGACCCTCGAACGCGTCGCTGGTCGGCACGATGATCAGCCCGGCCGGACGCCAGGACAGCAGCGCCGCCAGGCGGGTGCGCTCGATGGCGGCGCTGTCGGTCGAGCTGGCGACGATCAGGTCGTAGCCGTCCTGCTGCACCGCTTGTTCGAGGCCGGAGATGATCGAGGTGAAGAACGGGTTGTCGAGCGACGGCACCAGCACCGCGATGATCCGGGTCTTGCCGCCCCTGAGCTGCGAGGCGGCGCGGTTGCGCTCGTAGCCGAGACTGGCGACCGCCGCCTCCACGCGCGCCGCCAGCGCGCGGTTCACCGGCTTGGCGCCCGTCAGCACGTTCGAGACCGTCGCGATCGCCACACCGGCCAGTTTCGCCACGTCCCGCATCGACGGACGCCCCCCGTCTGCCAATCGATCGCCCTCGCCGTCCAGCCGCCGTGATGAAACGATTTACGGCGCGTTCGCCGATCTTGGCAACCGCCAATTCGGGCCGCCAGAACGGGACCGGGATCGCTTGACAATCGTCAGCCGGCGCATTTGAGTGGCGTCGTGAAACGTTTTACCGGCTCGTTATGGCCGGGCAACAATCTACCGACGAGCGCGCAACGTCTCTCGGAGCAACAGGGTGGGAAACGCGATGATCACCAGACGGAACAGCTTGGCGCTGCTCGCCGGAACCGCCGCCGCATCGCTGTGCGGCCTGCCGGCCGGCGCGCAGACGGCGCGCAAGAAGATCGCCGTGGTCGCCAAGGTCGGCGGCATCCCCTGGTTCAATGCCATGGAGGTCGGCATCAAGCGCGCCGGCGCCGAGACCGGCACCGAGGCCTGGATGGTCGGGCCGACCCAGGCCGACGCCGCGCAGCAGGTGGCCGCGGTCGAGGACCTGATCGCGCGCAAGGTCGACGTCATCTCGGTGGTGCCGAACGACGCGGACTCGCTGGTGCCGGTGTTCCAGCGCGCCCACGCCGCCGGCATCAAGATCATCACCCATGAGAGCCCGGCGCAGCAGGGCAACGACTGGGACCTCGAATTCACCACGCCGAAGGCCGATGGCGAGCGCCACATGGAGGCGATGGCGCAGGCGATGGGCGGCACCGGCAAGTACATCGTCATCGTCGGCTCGCTGACGGTGCCGCAGCACCGCATGCGCGCCGACGCCGCGATCGCGCTGCAGCGGGCGAAATACCCGCAGATGACGCTGGTCGGCGACCGGTTCGGCACCGGCGAGAGCCTCGACGACAGCTACCGGGTGGTGCTCGACCAGATACGCGCCCATCCCGATCTGCGCGGCGTGCTGGCGTTCGGCTCGCAGGGCCCGATCGGCGCCGCGCGTGCCACCGACGAGCGCGGCAAGATCAAGCAGATCGCCGTGGTCGGCCCGTTCTCGCCCGGCCAGGGCGCCAAATACATCCGGTCGGGTGCGATCCGCATCGGCTATATCTGGAATCCGCTGCTGGCCGGCGAGACGATCGTGCGCCTGGCGGCGCGCATGGCGAACGGCACGCCGCTGAGCAGCGGCCTGGTGCTGCCGGAGGTCGGCGCGTTGTCGATCGATCCGGCGACGCGGGTGATCATGGCCGACAAGATCCAGCCGATCGACAAGAGCACGATCGACAAGCTGGTAGCGCTGGGCCTGTGACGCAGCCGCCGTTCCTCGAACTGCGCGGCGTATCCAAGAGCTTCGGCGGCCTGCGCGCGCTGGACGGCATCGACTGGGACATCGCGCCCGGCGAGGTGCATTGCCTGGTCGGCGAGAATGGCTGCGGCAAGTCGACGCTGATCAAGACCATCGCCGGCGTGCACCAGCCCGATCCGGGCGGGCGCATCGCCATCGAGGGGCGCGACGTGCTGCCGCTGGACCCGAACCAGGCGAGAGGGCTCGGCATCCAGGTCATCTTCCAGGACCTGTCGCTGTTCCCGAACCTCACGGTCGCCGAGAACATCGCCATGCAGGAGAATCTCGGCGGCCTCGCCGGGATCGTACGCCGGCGGCGCATGCGGGACATCGCCGCCGCGACGCTCGAGCGGCTGCGCTTCTCGCTGCCGCTCGATGCCGCCGTCAGCACGCTGCCGATCGCCGAGCGCCAGATCGTCGCCATCTGCAGGGGCCTGGCGGCGCGCGCGCGGCTGCTGTTCATGGACGAGCCCACCGCCTCGCTGACCCGCGCCGAGGTCGAGCGCCTGCTCAGCATCGTGCGCCGGCTGAGCCAGGAAGGCATCGCCGTGGTGTTCGTCTCGCACCGGCTCGAGGAGGTGGTCGAGATCGCGCAGCGCGTCACGGTGATGCGCGACGGGCGCATGGTCACCACCGCCCCGGCCGGGACCCTCGACCAGCGCGCCATTGCCAGGCTGATGACCGGGCTCGATCTCGAGGCCGGGATGGCGCCCCGCGACATGGCGGCGGCCCCGGTGCTGCTGCAGGTGTCGGGACTGTCGCGCGCTGGCGAGTACGAGGATGTCGACCTCACGCTGCATCGCGGCGAGGTGCTGGGCATCACCGGCCTGCTCGGCGCGGGGCGGACCGAGCTGGCGCTGTCGCTGTTCGGCATGACGAGTCCCGATCGCGGCACCATCCTGCTCGACGGCAAGCCGCAGCATCTGCGCTCCAACCAGGATGCGACGCGCGCCGGCATCGCCTACGTGTCCGAGGACCGGCTCAACCTCGGCATCAACGCCAGGCAATCGATCGCCGACAACCTCAATCTCGCGATCCTGCCGCGCCTGGCCGAGCGGTTCGGTCTGGTCTCGCCGGCGCGCCGTCACGACACCGCGCGGCGCTGGGTCGAGGAACTGTCGATCAAGGTCGGCGACCTCGACAACCCGATCTCCACCCTGTCCGGCGGCAACCAGCAGCGCGTGATCCTGGCGCGCTGGCTGGCGACCGATCCCAAGGTGCTGATCCTCGACAGCCCGACGGTCGGCGTCGACATCAAGAACAAGGTCGGGATCTACGCGGTGATCAGGGCGCTGGCCGAGCGCGGCGTCGGCATCGTCATCATCTCCGACGAGGTGCTGGAGATCTTCGCCACCTGCGACCGGGTGTTGCACATGCGCGCCGGGCGGATCGTCGAGACCCTGGTTCCCGGAGACATCAGCGAGCAGGCGCTCGAAGCGAGGATCTATGCCTGAATCCGCAGCGTCACGCCTGCTGGCCCGGTTCCGGGCCAGGCAGGAGAGCTGGCTGGTGCTGCTGCTGCTGCTGGTCTGCGGCGGGCTGTCGCTGGCCGCGCCTGGATTCCTGACGCTCTCGAACGTCATCGACCTGATTGAGGGCTATTCGGTGCGGGCGATCCTGGCGATGGGGCTGCTGGTGGTGCTGATCGCCGGCGGCATCGACATCTCGTTCGCCGCGGTGGCGTCGGTCGCGCAGTACGGCGCGGCGCTCCTGGCCGCCAGGCTTGGGCTGCCGGCGATCGTCGTGCTGCCGGCGGGGCTGGCCATCGGGCTGCTGCTCGGCTGTCTCAACGCCACACTGATCCACTACGCGCGGGTGACGTCGATCATCATCACCATCGCCACCATGAACACCTATTTCGCGTTCCTGATGTTCTTCACCGGCGGCAAGTCGATCTACGAGCTGCCGGACTGGTGGACCACGCGGATCGTCCTGTTCCAGACCGAGGCCGCGAACGGCGACCTGATCCGGATCACGCTGCCGATCCTGGTCATGATCCTGGCGGTCCTGCTGACCTGGTTCCTGCTCAACCGCACCACCGCGGGCCGGCAGCTGTTCGCGATGGGCGGCAATCCGGAATCGGCGCGCCGCATCGGCATCGACATCGCGAAGATGCACTATCTGGCCTACGGGTTTCTGGGAATGATGGCGGCGGTCGCCGGCCTGCTGCAGGCGCATCGCGTCGGCGAGAGCGTCCCGAACGCGCTGTACGGCAGCGAGCTGGACGTGCTGTCCGCCGCGGTGCTGGGCGGCGCCAGCCTGACCGGCGGCGTCGGCACCGTGTCCGGCGTGGTGCTCGGCATCCTGCTGCTGGCGGTGATCCAGAACGGGCTGAACCTGCTCGGCATCTCGCCCTATTGCTTCAGCATCATCACCGGCACCGTCATCATCGTCTCGACCAGCGTCACCGTGATGTCGGCGCGCGGCCGGCGCCGTGGCCGCGCGCTCGGCACGGAGGCCGTCGCGCATGGCTGACCGGTCGATGACAGGCACCGCGGGCAGCGGCCTGGACGCGCTGATGGCGCGGCTGCGCGCGCCGTCGCCCGGCCGCGCTCCCGGCCTGCTGGTGATGCTGGTGCTGCTGCTGGTCGGCTTCTCGGCCGGCGTTCCCGGCTTCCTGTCGCTGGGCACCGCGCAGTCGATGATGTTCCAGCTCCCGCAACTGGGGCTGCTCTGCATGGCCATGGCGCTGCCGATGATCTCCGGCGGGCTGAACCTGGCCATCGTCGCCACCGCCAACGCCTGCGCGCTGGTCATGGTGGTGGTGATGCGGGCGCTGATCCCGGCCGCCGCGTCTGGCTCGGTGGTCGCGGCCGGCATCGTCGCCGGGCTTGCCGCGGGCCTGCTGGTCGGGCTGGCGATCGGCGGCGTGACCGGCCTGCTGATCGTGCGGACCGGGGTGCACCCGATCCTGATCACCCTCGGCGTGCAATCGGTGGTCGAGGGGATCAGCATCCTGCTGACCCGCGGCAAGGTGGTCTCGGGCCTGCCGCCGCTCTACGGCGCCGCCGGCAACACGATGGTGCTGGGCATGCCGGTGACGTTCCTGGTGCTGGTCGTTGCCGCCCTGCTGGTCGGCACGGTGCTGAAACGCACCCCGTTCGGGATCGCGCTGGCGATGACCGGCTCCAACCCGGAGGCGACGCGCTACTCGTCGGTCGATACCGGCATGGTGCTGATCAAGGTCTATACGCTGTCCGGCGCGCTGTGCTTCGTCGCCGCCTGCCTGATGCTGGCGCGTTTCAATTCCGCCAGCGCCGCCTACGCGAAATCGTATCTGCTCGTCACCGTGCTCGCCGCGGTGCTCGGCGGCGTGGACCCGTTCGGCGGCTTCGGCAGGATCGGCAAGATCATGCTGGCGCTGCTGGTGCTGCAGCTCATCGCGTCCGGCTGCAACCTCCTGGGCTTCAGCGACTATCTGACGCTCGGGCTGTGGGGCCTGACCCTGATCACGGTGATGGCGGCGCAGCGGATCGTCCGGCCGGGCTGAAGCGGGTTTGCCGCTTCGCCGTCAGGCCGGTAGCAGCCCGGCCGACCGGTAGGCCTCGATCATGGTGTCGAACAGCGCGATGTCGGATCGGCCCCTTGCGAAGAGCTGGGCTCCGGCCACGGCGGCATAGATCGCCCGCGCCCGGGCCTCGCTGTCCCCGGTCCTGACGAGGGCGGCCGCATTCAGCTGCCGCGTCAGCCACGCCACGTTGATGTCGGCGAAGGCCTGCACCTCCTGTCGCACCGGCTCGGGAAGGTCGTCATATTCGGCGGCCATGAAGCTGGCGAGGCACATGCGGTTGTCGCTGTGGAGCGAGGCGCGGAAGAGCTCCGGGTAGCGCCGGAGCGCCGAGACCGGGTCGGCGGCCGTCGCCATCGCATCCAGGGCGATGGCGGTATCCTCCCAGTAGCGCCTCGCCACCGCCGCCCCGAGCGCCGCCTTGGTGGGGAAGTAATGGTAGAGGCTGGGCGCCTTTATCCCGACCTCGACGGCGAGATCGCGGAAATTCAGGCCGGCGTAGCCATGGGCCATCGCGGTCCGCCGCGCGGCCGCGAGTATGGCCTCCTCTTTCGAACGCACGTCCATGCCGGCCTCATGCCCAAAACTCGACCAACTGGTAGATAGAGGTTGACGGCCTAGTCGGAAAGCCCCACCCTTCGGCTACCAACCACTTGGTCGAGAGAAACGCCATGAACATCCCGTCCGACGTCCCGAATCAGGCTCCTGGCCGCAAGCTGCGCCTGTTCACCTCGCCGTCTGCGTTCCCGAACCCGCAGCGGCTGCGGCTGTTCATGCACGAGAAGGGCATCGACGGGCATTTCGACGAGACCATCTACGACATGTCGCCGGGCGGCGAGCAGCGCGGCTGGCGGCATCTGAAGATGAACCCGTGGGGCGAGACGCCGACCCTCGCACTCGCCGACGGCACCTACCTCAGCGAGACGTCGGCGATCGCCCGCTATCTCGACGATGCGTTCGACGGCCGGAAGATCATGGGCGCGACGCCGCTTGAACGCGGTCTCGACCAGATGTGGGACAGCCGGGTGTGGGTCCACATCCTCTACCCGATCGTGACGGCGTTCCATGTGCTGCACCAGGGTCTGGGACCGAAGCTGGAACTGACCAGCAACCCGGCCTGGGGCGAGCATTCGCGCAAGGTGGCGCTGGCCCATGCCGGTCTGGTGGACCGCCATCTGGCGGATGGCCGCGCCTGGCTGCTCGGTGGCGACGCGCCGACCTTCTCCGACATCACGCTGGCGACCGCAATCGCCTTCTCGAAATACCCGGTGAACGCGACGCCGCTCGATGAGCGCTTCGAACATCTCGACGCGTTCTGGCAGCGTTGGCAGGCTCGCCCGGCGTTCAGGACCGCCTATGCCGACCGCAACAGCGGCGTGCCGGAACTGGACGAGCGGGCCTGAAGCCGGGGCGCGGCCGACCGTCTCAGGGCGACGGACCGGACCCCGCCTCCAGCGCCAACCGCGCCGCGGTGGCCAGCCGGTCCACCCGCTCGTTGTCGGCGTCGCCGGAATGGCCGCGCACCCAGTGCCAGCTCACCTCGTGGCGCTTCGCCGCCTCGAGCAGACGGCGCCAGAGGTCCATGTTGGCGACCGGGTCGCCGGCGGCGTTGCGCCAGTTGCGCCGCACCCAGCCGGTGGACCAGCGGGTGACGCCGTTGCGGACATACTCGCTGTCGGTATGCAGCGCGACGCGGCATGGGCGGGTCAGCGCTTCCAGCGCCTCGGCGGCGGCGGTCAGCTCCATGCGGTTGTTGGTGGTGACCGGCTCGGCGCCGGACAGTTCGCGCTCATGGCCGCGAAAGCGCAGCAGCACCGCCCAGCCGCCCGGGCCGGGGTTCGGCTTGCAACCGCCATCGGTCCATACCGCGACCTCCGGGGCCGCCGATGCCGCCTCGCCCGACGTCTCGCTCACAGGCCGAGCGCGCCCGGCCCGGTGGCGGCGAGCAGGAACCGCAGCCGCTTCAGGTAGTCCAGCGGGTCCTTGCGGGTGACCAGCGCGCCGTCCGGGGTGTTGACCCAGTCGAACAGCCGGGTCAGCAGGAAGCGGATCGCCGCCCCCTGCGCCAGCACCGGCAGCGCCGCGCGCTCGGCGCCATCCAGCGGCCGCACGCTCTCGTAGCCACTAAGCAGCAACCGGGCCTTGGTCACGTTGAAGGCGAGATCCGGCTCGAAGCACCAGGCGTTCAGGCAGACCGCGACATCGTACGCCAGCAGATCGGTGCAGGCGAAATAGAAATCGATCAGGCCGGACAGGTCGCGGCCGCCGGAACTCTGCAGGAAGAACACGTTGTCCGGGAACAGGTCGGCATGGATCTGGCCGCGCGGCAGCCCCTGCGGCCAAGCCGGCAGGATCCTGGCCAGCGCCGCGTCGAGTTCGGCCACCAGGCCCGGCTGCACCCTGTCGCCGGAGCCGCGGCAGCGCTCCAGCAGCGGACCCCAGGCGTCGGGGCCGAGCGTGTTCTGCCGCGTGGCGTGGTAGTCGGCGCCGGCCAGGTGCAGCCGCGCCAGCGCCACGCCGAGCGGGCGGCAATGCTCCGGCCGCACCCGCCTCGGCCACACGCCGGGCAGGAACGAGGTGATGGCGGCCGGGCGCCCGGCCAGACTGCGCAGCGCCTCGCCGTCGCGGCCGGCGATCGGCTGCGGGCAGGTCACGCCGCGGGTGGCGAGATGGCGCATCAGGCCCAGGAACCAGGGCAGGTCGGCCGGATCGACCCGCTTCTCGTACAGGGTGAGGATGTAGTCGCCGCGCGCGGTGCGCAGCGCGTAGTTGCTGTTCTCGACCCCCTCGGCGATGCCGCGGAAGGCGATCAGCTCGCCCAGCGCATAGTCGGCCAGGAACGCGGTCAGCGCCTCGTCGCCGACATCGGTATAGACGGCCATGCGTCGAGGCGGTCCGGCAGCTAGCCGAGCGGGGCGGGCAGCTTAAAGATCACGTCCTCGAGCTTGACCGTGCGTTCCTCGATCTCGAGCGAATAGCGGTGGCCGAGGGCTGCCACCATCTCCTGCACCAGCGCCTCCGGCGCTGACGCGCCGGCGGTGATGCCCAGCGTGTTGACGCCGTCGAGCACCGACCAGTCCAGGTCGCGCAGCCGCGGCACCAGCAGCGCGCGCGGCGCGCCGGAGCGTTCGGCGACCTCGCGCAGCCGCTGCGAGTTCGACGAGTTCGGGCTGCCGATCACGATCACCAGGTCGCAGCCCGGCGCGATCGCCTTGACCGCCTCCTGGCGGTTGGTGGTGGCGTAGCAGATGTCCTCGCGCTTCGGACCCTCGATCAGCGGGAACCGCTCGCGCAGGATCTGCACGATCTCGGCGGTGTCGTCGACCGACAGCGTGGTCTGGGTGATGAAGGCGAGCCGGGCCGGATCGGCCGGCTGGACGCGGCGCGCCTCGTCGGCATCGTTGACCAGGGTCACGGCGCCTGGCGGCAGCTGCCCCATGGTGCCGACCACCTCGGGATGGCCGGCATGGCCGATCATCAGGATGTGCCGGCTGTCGGGACCGCCCTCGGCGAAGTGACGCTCCGCCTCGCGATGCACCTTGCTCACCAACGGGCAGGTGGCATCGAGATAGAGCAGGTTGCGGCGCTCCGCCTCGGCCGGCACCGCCTTGGGCACGCCATGCGCGGAGAACACCACGTGGCCGTCGGCCGGGACCTCGTCCAGCTCCTCGACGAACACCGCGCCCTTGGCCTCGAGTTCCTCGACCACGGTGCGGTTGTGGACGATCTCGTGGCGGACATAGACCGGCGCGCCGTAGCGCTTGAGCGCCTCCTCGACGACGCGGATCGCCCGGTCGACGCCGGCGCAGAATCCGCGCGGCCCGGCAAGCAGCACTTTCAGCCGCGGCAGGCTCGCCGCGTCCGACGCGGAGGCGGGCATCTGGCCAGGCGGCTGGGATGGCATCTGGTCCGGCATCTTGTTCCCCAACGGCTCGTCGCGCTCTATATGGCCCGCCGGCCGGGCGGACGAAACCCCGGCGCGTCGTGTCAATCGCCGGCCCGGGCAGCCATGCCATACAGGGACGGCCGGTCGGAAGTCGAGAATGAACCTGCTGCATGCCGTCCGATCCCGCCCGCGTCCGGCCGTCTGGCTGGCCCTGCCGCTGCTGCTGACCGGCCTGACCAGCTGCGAGAACGACGACCCGAACGCCTTCGCCCCGCTCTGCGCCCAGGTCGGCATCCTGGGCGACGCCGCGGACTACAGCGACTATGGCGGCTTCGACACGCAGCCCGACCTGTCCCGGCTGGTGGCGCATGGCAGCGTGGTCGGAGTCTCCGGCCATTGCAGCAGCGCCGCGCGCGGCACCCAGCTGCACACCGAGATCCGGCTCGACCTCGCGATCACCCGCGGGCCGGCGGCCGGCGGCCACACGCTCGACGTGCCGTATTTCATCGCCGTCACCCGCGACGGCCAGGTGATCAGCAAGCAGTCGCTGGTGGCGCAGGCGCAGTTCCCGGACAATGGCGACCGGGTGCTGGTGCGGACCGATCCGCTGGCGCTCGACCTGCCGGTCTCGCGCGCGCGCCCGGGAGAGAGCTACCGGATCGAGGTCGGCTTCCAGCTCACCCCCGGCCAGCTCGCCTACAACCGCGCGCACGTCACGCACTAGCGCCGCACGCACCGCCCCCATCCCGAAGGAGCCCCGCATGACCGAGATCCGCTACACCAGGGACCATGAGTGGGTCCGTCTCGAAGATGACGGCACCGCCACCGTCGGCATCACCGACCACGCCCAGGAGGCGCTGGGCGACATCGTGTTCGTCGAACTGCCGACGCTGGAGCGCAGCATCGCCGAGGGCGAGAGCGTGGCGGTGGTGGAGAGCGTCAAGGCGGCGTCGGACATCTACGCGCCGCTGGCCGGCAAGGTGCTGGAGGTCAACGAACTGCTCACCGACGACCCGTCGCTGGTCAACCGCGACCCGGAGGACGAGGCGTGGTTCTTCCGGATGGAACTGGCCGACCCGGACGCGCTCGCGGCGCTGATGGACGAAGAGGCCTACCAGGGCTTCCTGGAGACCCTGTAGGCGGGCCGCCCTCAGCCGGCGCCGACCACGTAGGCGCGCAGGCTCTCGACCTCTGCCTCCTGCTGGTCGAGCCGCGCCTTGACCACGTCGCCGATGCTGACCATGCCGACCAGCCGGTCGTCCTCGATCACCGGGAGGTGGCGCACCCGGCGGTCGGTCATGCGTTCGGCGGCCTCGCGCAGCGTGGCGGAGGCCTGGATGGTGTGCCGGGCCTCGGTCATGATCTGCGACGCGGCCAGGTCGAGCACGTCGCCGGCGCTGCCGGCGCCGGTCAGCGCCCGGACGATGTCGCGCTCGCTGACGATGCCGAGGATGTGCCGGATGTCGACGTCGAACCGGGGCGCCGCCTCGTCGAGCACCAGCACGGCGCCGATCTTGTGTCGCGCCAGCACCGCGACGACGGTCGCGACCGTGTCGCCGGGCGACACCCGGTAGACGTCCTGTCCCTTGTGGCTGAGGATCATGGCGATGGTCATGGCGCTGCTCCCGTTGCTTGGTTCTCTCGCAGGTGGTGCGGCGGGCTCTGCGTCCCGTTCGAAGCCAGGATGAGCCCGGCCATGGGCCCGCGTCCAAGCGCAGTATCGTGATCGAAACATCCTGGGCGGAACCGGGCGAGATCGCCTGGCGGCGCAACCTGGCGGTCTGCGTGTTCGGCGCCTTCTCGACGGTGCTGGCGATGACGGTGCTGCTGCCGTTCCTGCCGCTCTATGTCGCGCAGCTCGGCGCCAGGGGCGGCCGGACGCTCGACCATGCCGCGATCGTGCAATGGTCGGCGGTGACGTTCGGCGCCACCTTCCTGGCATCCGGGGTGGCGGCGCCGTTCTGGGGCAAGTTCGCCGACCGCTACGGCCGCAAGCTGATCCTGATCCGCGCCAGCCTGGGCATGGCGGTGTGCATGTCGCTGACCGGGATGGCGCAGACGCTGTGGCAGCTGCTGGCGCTGCGGCTGCTGGCCGGGCTGCTCGGCGGCTACGCCTCCGGGGCGACGGTGCTGGTGGCGACGCAGACGCCGCGCGACCGGTCCGGCTGGGCGCTCGGCCTGCTCTCGTCCGGGGTGATGGCCGGCAGCCTGGCCGGGCCGATGCTCGGCGGGTTCCTGCCGCCGCTGGTGGGGATCAGGACCGTGTTCCTACTGGCGGGCGGGCTGATCTTCCTCGCCTTCCTGGCGACCATCCTCTGCATCCGCGAGACTACGCGTCCGGCCGCCGGGGCCGCTACGCGGCAGGGGGCCTGGCGCCAGGTGCCGGACCGGCCCCAGGTCGCGATGCTGCTGGCCGGCGGCGCGCTGCTGACGCTGGCGACGATGTCGATCGAGCCGATCGTCACCGTCTATGTCGCCCAGCTGGTCCACCGCCCGGCGCGGGTGACGGAGATGTCCGGGCTGGTGATGGCCGCCACGGCGCTCGGCAGCGTCCTGGCGGCGCCGCCGGTCGGCAGGATAGCGGACCGGATCGGCCACCGTCGGGTGGTGATCGGCGGGCTGCTGGCCTGCGCCGCGCTGCTGCTGCCGCAGGCGGCGGTCGGCAGCGCGTGGCAGCTGCTGGTGTTGCGGTTCCTGATGGGGGTGGCGCTGGCCGGACTGGCGCCGGCGATCACCGCGATGATCCGGCACGCCGTGCCGTCTTCGATCGCCGGGCGGATCCTGGCCCTCAACACCTCGGCGCAGTATCTGGGCTACGTCGCCGGACCGCTGCTGGGCGGGCTGGTGGGCGCGCATCTGGGCATGCGTCCGGTGTTCCTGGCCACCAGTGCGGTGATGCTGGCCGGCGCGGCGCTGATCGCCCGCACCGGAAGGGACTTGCCAGCACCGCGATAAGGCGACACTCCGGAACGATCGACCGATCGGAGCCCGCCGGATGAAGCCCAGCGAACTGACCCTGCGCGGCCTTCTGCTCGGCGCGCTGCTGACGGTCGTGTTTACCGCCTCCAACATCTATCTCGGTCTCAAGATCGGCCTGACCTTCGCCTCCTCGATCCCGGCGGCGGTGATCTCGATGGCGGCGCTGCGCGGCTTCGGCGGCGGCATCCTCGAGAACAACATGGTGCAGACCCAGGCCTCGGCGGCCGGGACGCTGTCCTCGATCATCTTCGTGCTGCCCGGGCTGGTGATGATCGGCTACTGGCAGGGCTTCCCGTTCTGGCCGGTGGTGGCGATCTGCGCCGCCGGCGGGATGCTGGGCGTGCTGTTCACCATCCCGCTGCGCCGCGCGCTGGTCACGGGCAGCGACCTGCCCTACCCGGAAGGCACCGCCGCCGCCCAGGTGCTGCGGGCCGGGTCGGCGCAAGCCGCCGATGCGCGCGGCGGCCTCGCGGCGCTGGTGACCGGCGGCACGGTGTCGGCGCTGTTCACCCTGGCCAGCGGCGGGCTGCGGTTGCTCGGCGACAGCGCCGGGCTGACGCTGTCGGCCGGTCCGGCGATCTTCAGGCTCTCGACCGGCTTCTCGCTGGCGCTGGTCGGCGCCGGCTACCTGGTCGGGATCGGCGGCGGGCTGGCGATGCTGCTCGGCGCGGTGCTGAGCTGGGGCGTAGCGGTGCCGGTGCTGACCGCGATCACCCCGCACCCGTCGGGCGCCGACGCCACCGCGTTCGCCACCGGCATCTGGGCGCACAAGGTCAGGTTCATCGGCGCCGGCACGATCGCGATCGCCGCGGTCTGGACGCTGATCGGGCTGATCGGTCCGGTCGGCGCCGGGCTGCGGGCGGCACTCGGCGCTGCCGGGAGCACGCCCGGCGGCGCGATGGCGGCCGGCGACGAGACCGACCGCGACCTGTCGCCGGCGACGATCATCGGCCTCGGCGCGGCGCTGCTCGTCTGCCTGCTGGCCGCGTTCGCCGCGTTCCTGCTGCATGGCGCGGCGGGCGGCGCCACGGTCTGGGCGCTGCTCGGCGTCGCCGTGGCCTGCGTGCTGTTCTGCGCCCTGTTCGGCTTCATGGTGGCGGCCGCCTGCGGCTACATGGCCGGGATCGTCGGCTCGTCGGCCAGCCCGATCTCCGGCATCGCCATCGTCGCGGTGTCGCTGGTGTCGCTGCTGCTGCTGGCGCTCGACGCGGCGCACTGGCTTCCGGACGCGTTCGACGCCGGCGGCCGCAGGCTGGCGATCGGCACCGTGCTGTTCGTGACCGCGGCGGTGCTGGCGGCGGCGACCATCTCCAACGACAACCTGCAGGATTTGAAGACCGGGCAACTGGTCGGCGCCACCCCCTGGCGGCAGCAGGTGGCGCTGCTGGCCGGCTGCGCGGTCGGCGCGCTGGTGATCCCGCCGGTGCTGAACCTGCTCTATCACGCCTACGGGTTCGCCGGCGCGCTGCCCCGGCCCGGCATGGACCCGGCGCGGGCGCTGGCGGCGCCGCAGGCGCTGCTGCTGTCGACGCTGGCGCGCGGCATCTTCCTGCACCAGCTCGACTGGAGCATGATCCTGACCGGGCTCGGGCTGGGCGCGATCCTGGTCGGCGTCGATGCCGTCCTGCGCCGGCGCGGCGGCTCGCTGCCGGTGCTGGCGGTCGGGATCGGGCTGTATCTGCCGCCGACGGTGACGGTGACGCTGGTGATCGGCGCGCTGCTCTCCTGGGCGCTGGCGCGCGGCAGGGTCGCGGAATCGGGCGGTCGCGGCGTGATGCTGGCGAGCGGCTTCATCGTCGGCGAGAGCCTGATGGGCGTGGCGCTGGCGGCGATCATCGGCGGCACCGGGGCCGAGAACGCGCTGGCGCTGGTGGGCCCGGATTTCGCCGGCACCGCGACGCTGCTGGGCGCGATCGCGTTCGTCGCGGTCTGTCTGTGGTTCGCGCGCCAGGCGCGGGCCGGGGCCGGCTGACCGCCCGCCCTTGGCCCGGCCGCGCCGCCGACCCATCTTCCGGGCAGGAGGAGACCAGCCATGATCCCGTTCTCGGTTCTCGATCTGGCGCCGGTGACCGAAGGCGCCGACGCGGCACAGGCGTTCGCCAACACGCTCGATCTGGCCCGTCACGCCGAGCGGCTGGGGTTCAACCGCTACTGGCTGGCCGAGCACCACAACATGCCGGGCATCGCCAGCGCCGCGACCGCGGTGGTGATCGCTCACGTGGCGGCGGGCACGCGCAGCATCCGGGTCGGTTCCGGCGGCATCATGCTGCCGAACCACGCGCCGCTCGCCATCGCCGAGCAGTTCGGCACCCTGGCCAGCCTGCATCCGGGGCGGATCGACCTCGGGCTGGGCCGGGCGCCGGGCTCGGACCAGCAGACCATGCGGGCGCTGCGTCGCGACCCGATGGCGGCGGACAGCTTCCCGCAGGACGTGCTGGAGCTGCAGGGCTATTTCCGGCCCGCCACGCCCGGCCAGGCGATCCAGGCGGTGCCGGGCGCCGGGCTGGACGTGCCGATCTGGCTGCTGGGCTCGAGCCTGTTCAGCGCGCAGCTCGCGGCGATGCTGGGGCTGCCGTTCGCGTTCGCGGCGCATTTCGCGCCGGATGCGATGATGCAGGCGATCGCGCTGTATCGGCAGCGTTTCGCACCGTCGGCGGCGCTGGCCCGGCCCTACGTGATGCTGGGGCTGAGCGTGTTCGCGTCCGACGACGACGATACCGCACGCGTGATCGCCAGTTCGGCGCAGCAGCAGTTCGTCGCGCTGCGGCGCGGCACGCCCGGCAAGCTGAAGCCGCCGGTCGCCAGCATGGAGGGGCTGTGGAGCCCGGCAGAGGCGGCGCAGGTGCGCCACACCCTCTCGGAATCGGTGGTCGGCGGCCCGTCGACGGTCCGGCGCGGGCTCGCCGCGATCGTGCGGCGCACCGGCGCCGACGAGCTGCTGGTCGCGGGCCAGATCTACGACCACACCGCCCGGCTCGCCTCCTACACGATCGTCGCGGAGGCGATGGCGTCGCTGGCAGACGACGCGGCCGCCGACGCCGCCTGAGCCGGACCGTCAGCCGCGCCTGACCTCGATCGTCAGGTGCGACAGCGACCGGAACCCGGCCAGCAGCTGGCGGTAGGAATCCGGATCGCGGGCGCTGGCGGTCACGACCGAGACGATCGCGCCGAGATGGCCGGGGCCCAGCCGCCACAAATGCAGGTCGGCGAGCGTGTCGCCCTCGCGCTCGATGGTCTGGCGCAGGGAACGGCTCATCGCCTGATCGGAATTCATGTCGAGCAGGATCGCGCCGGTGTCGCGGATCAGGCCGAACGACCAGCTGGCGATCACGCCGGCGCCGACGATGCCGGCGAGCGGATCCATCCACAGCCAGCCGAACGCGCGGGCCAGCAGAAGGCCCGCGATCACCAGCACCGACACCGCGGCGTCGGCCAGCACATGGACCAGGGCGGCGCGCATGTTGTTGTCGCGGTGCGCGACACCATCGTGTGTGTCGTGGTGCGCGTGGTCGTGGGCATGCGCATGGCCGTGCGCGTGGTCGTGTTCGGCGAACGGCACCGCGTGGCTCTCGCCCTCGAGCAGCACGCGGGCGAGAAAGGCGTGCGGCTCGGGAACCACGTCGACGGACTCGAGGAAAACGCCGCGGTCGGCGAGGCGGAACGTCTGGCGGCTGCCATCCGGACGCACGGTCTCGATGCTGGCCGCGGACGCGGCGAGCACCGGCCCGATCTCGGCGCGCAGGCGGAACCGCGGCGGCACGCCATCCTCGGCGATCTCGAGCAGCAGCGGCCCGGACGCCGCCTCGATGCGGTGCGGCGCGTCGGGGACGCGGCCGTCATGGGCGTGCCCAAGCCCGTGACCGTGATCGTGCCCGTGCGCGTGCCCGTGCCCGTGATGGTGATCGCCGCCGAGCAGCCAGGCGCTGGCGATGTTCACCGCCAGGCCGAGGCAGGCGATCGGGATCGCCGCGGCGAAATGGATCGGCACCGGGGAGACGAGACGGCGGATGGAATCGTAGCCGATCAGCAGCGCGATCATCGCCAGGACGATGGCGCTGGCGAAACCGGCCAGGTCGCCCAGCTTGCCGGTGCCGAAGCTGAAACGCGGATCCTCGGCGTGCCGGCGGGCATAGGTGTAGGCCAGCGCGGCGAGCAGCAGCGCGCCGGCATGGGTGCTCATGTGCAGCCCGTCGGCGACCAGCGCGATCGAGCCGAACAGCAGCCCGCCGGCGATCTCGGCGATCATCATGGCGCCGCACAGCCAGATCACCAGCCACATCCGGCGCTCGCTCCGCGCATGGGTGTCGCCGAGGAACACGTGCGCATGCCCGTGCCCGGTGGCCGGGCTCATTTCAGGTAGGTCCGCACGACCTCGAGCAGCTGCTCGGTCGCGTCCGGGTCCAGCGCATCGGGAAACCGCGCCCCGTCGACCAGGTGGGTCCGGACATGCTCCTCGACCACCTCCGCCATCAGGCCGGCGGTGGCGCCGCGCGCGCCTGCGATCAGATGCATGATCTGGTCGCAACCGGCCTCGCTCTCGAGCGCGCGTTCGATCGCCTCGATCTGGCCGCGGATGCGACGGACACGGGCGAGCAGCTTCTGCTTGTGACGAATCGTATGCGCCATGCCCTCCCTATGACATAGGGGGGCACCCTATTCCAGCAGCGTATGTCGGGGCGACCGCCCAGGCCCTAGAACATCGCGATCAGCGCGATGCCGCCCACCATCAGCGCGCCGCCGAGCACGCGCCAGCCGTTCAGCGCATGGACCGGCATGTTCAGCAGGCCGAAATGGTCGATCACCAGCGAGAACAGGATGTTGGCGGTGATCATCAGCCCGTTGAACGGGCCGGCGCCGATCTTGTTGACGAACATCAGCCCGGCGAACACCGCCACCGCGCCGGTGATGCCGCCGAGCGGCGCCCACCACGGCATCGTCGCGACGCCCTGCGCGGTCGGCAGCGGCCGCGGGATGATCGCGAACAGGGTGGCGAACACGAACACGATCAGCACGAACGAGATCGTCGCCGCCAGCCACGGGTTGCTCATCGACTTGTTGAGCTGGCCGTTCATGGAATTGCCGGCCGCCTGCAGCACGCCGGCGAACAGGATGAAGGGGTAGAGCCAGACTGCGCTCATGGGATCGAACTCCTGTGTTGCGGTTGGTCAGGCGAGGAACAACAGGCCGGCGAGCGCCAGCAGCAGCGCCGGCGGCATCACCAGCGCGCCAAGCTTGAGGAACTGCCAGAACCCGACCTGCTCGCCGTCGCGGCGCAGCGCGTTCAGCCACAGGATGGTGGCGAGCGAACCGGTGATCGACAGGTTGGGGCCGAGATCGACGCCGATCAGCAGCGCATCGGTGACCGGCTGCGGCGGCTTGGCGTGGGCGATGGTGTCGGCGGCGATCAGCCCGGCCGGCAGGTTGTTCATCAGGTTCGAGGCCAGTGCCAGCACGATGCCGGCCCCCCAGGCGGCGGCCCGCATGCCGGCCTCGGCCTCGCGGTGCAGCAGCCCGGCCAGGCGCTCCAGGATGCCGGTCTGGTTCAGCCCGGCGACCAGCGTGAACAGGCCGGCGACCAGCGGCAGCACCGCCCAGGACACGTCGCCCAGCACCTTCCACGGCGCCTCGCGCTTGACCAGCAGCACCAGGCCGGTGCTGAGCACGCCGGCGACCGCGGTCGGCAGGCCGAGCTGCACGTCGAGCGCCGAGCAGGCCAGCAGCACCAGCGCGGTGACCAGGATGCCGCCGGCGGCGATCTTGCCGCCGATGCTCATCGCCGGCTGGTCGATGTCCGACGAGATCGACGCCGACAGCGCCCGGCGCTGGGTGAAGCGCAGTACCGCGTAGGTGGCGCCGATCGACAGCAGCGACGGCAGCGCGAAATGCGCCAGCCAGGTGCCGAGCGGCGGCATCTTGCTCGCGTACAGCACGAGATTCGCCGGATTGGAGATCGGCAGCACGAAACTCGCCGCATTGGCGATGAAGGCGCAGATGAACAAATAGGGCAGCTTGTTCTCGACCTCGGCGGTCTTGGCGACCGCGAATACCGCCGGCGTCAGCACCACCGCGGCGGCGTCGTTGGACAGGAACGCGGTGACGATCGTGCCCACCAGGTAGATCAGCAGGAACAGCCGGCTGGCCGAACCGCCGGCGCGGCGGGCCGCCTGCGCCGCCAGCCAGTCGAACAGCCCCTCGCGACGGGCGATCTCCGAGAGCAGCATCATGCCGATCAGGAACAGGTAGACGTCGCCGCCCTTGCCGACCGCCTGCAGCGCCGCGCGCCAGGGCAGCAGGCCGAGCAGCACCAGCAGCACCGCGCCCAGCACCGCCCAGATCGCCTCCGGCAGCTTGAACGGACGCACGATCACGCCGGCGGTGGCGATCGCGCAGATCGCCCAGATCAGGGTGTCGTGGTTCATCGAACGGAATTCCTGGTCGCCGGGGTCACCATTTGCGACCGTTGCGGTTCGGCCCGAGCTGGGTGCCGAGAACATGCCGCTCCGACCAGGCGCCGATGCTGTGCGCGTCGCTTCCCGGCGGGGTCGCGGACGGCGCCACCGGCGCGCCGACCGCAAGCTCGATGGTGTCGGCGTCGCTGTCGCCGGACGCGGTGACGGCCTGCACCACGATCCGGTGCGGGCCGTGCGTGGCCAGCCATTCCAGGCTCCAGACGCCGTCGCGTTCCGCCATCGGCCGCGCCGGCGCGTCGTCGATCCGGCAGGTGACCGTGGCGGGCGACGCGTCGCCCAGCACCCTGGCGCGGATCACCGTCGGCCCGGGCTGCACCGCGCTCCACGTCGTGGCCAGCCGCCGGTCGGCGGGCGCGGTGATCATCACCAGCGGCCAGGGGCTGTCGAGCGTCTTGAACCGCCAGCTCACCGCCGCGCCGTCCAGGGCGCAGAACGACATCCCGGCCTCGCCCTCCTCGATCTGGCCGGTCGAGCGGGTGGCGGCGTAGATGGTGCGGCCGTCATTGGCCAGCTCGTTGTAGTGGGTGTGGCCCATGTCGATCACCGGCACCGGATGCGCCGACAGCAGGTCGCGGAACCGTGGCGCGTCCGGCCCGAGATCGTCCGGATAGCTGTGCATGAACAAGGCGACCGGCTGGCCTTCCGCCCCGGCCTGCCGCAACTGCTGCTCGAGCCACGCGAACTGCGTCTCGCCGATGCGGAAATCCGGGCCGCCGCCGCCGTTGGAGACGATGTCGAGAAACAGGCAGCGCCGCCCGGCGATCACATGCACGGCAGGCAGGTGCTCGGCGCCCAGCACCTGGTGGTAGGCATCGAGCCCGCCTGGCTCGAAATCGTGGTCGCCGGGAATGATCAGGACCGGCACCGCGAGCCGGTCGAGTTCGGCGCGCACCAGCCGGTACTGCGCGTCGGTGCCCTGGTCGGCATTGTCGCCGGGCAGGAACACGAAATCGAGCTGGCCGGCCAGCCGGTCGTTGATCGTCGAGACGATCCGCTGCAACGCCAGATGGTTGTCGAGCCCCGGCTCGGTGATGTGCAGGTCACCGACATGCAGCCAGGTCAGGGGAGGCACTGCGTCACGTTCCATGGTCATCCCGCCTTCGAACCGATCGCCGGGCGCGCCCCTCGCCGGCGCGCTGCAAGCGCGCACGGACCGGATCGGTTCGCTCCCGGACGAAATTATCCCGCTACGTGCCGCCCCGGTCGCAAGCGGCATGCCACCGGCCCGATCATGCCGGAGCCGGTTCCGGCGGCGGCCGCGCGGGCCGGACCGTCCGGCGCGCGGACAGCGCCGTCCGGTTTGCGGACGCCGGACCGGCGGCGCCGTCAGCCGGACAGGGCGGCCTGGAGCGCGAGGAAGGTCTGCTCGTGGGTGCGCTCGAAGCGCAGCGGCGTCACCGAGATGCGGCCGGACAGCATCACCGCCGACTCGCTGTCGGCGTGATCGCCACGCGCGGCGCGGCGCGGACGCAGCCAGTGATAGGCGAGGTTGCGCGGATCGAGGCCGGCGACGACGTCGATGCCGTCGAGCAGGCCGTCGCCCTGTCGGGTCACGGTAAGCGGGCCGGCCGCCGCCGCGTCGCAGGCGGGAAAATTGACGTTGAGACAGGCCGATCCCGACCAGTCCAGGCCGGCCAGGGCGCGGATCGTCGCCGGCGCCAGGGCGCGCCCGGTCTCCCACGGCACCGGATCCGGGGAGGTGAAGCCCTGGCTCAGCGCGATCGCCGGGATGCCGAGCAGCATGCCGGTCATGGCGGCGCCGACGGTGCCGGAGAACACGGTCTCGACGCCGAGATTGGCGCCGCGATTGATGCCGGACAGGATCATGTCCGGCGGCGCGTCGCGCAGCAGGTGCCGCACCCCCATCACCACGCAGTCGCCGGGCGTGCCGTCCACCGCGTAGCGTCGGTGGCCCTTTTCGCTCAGCCGCAACGGGGCGTGCAGGCTGATGCAGTGCGAGGTGCCGCTCTGGTCCTGCTGCGGCGCCACCACCCACACCTCGCGCGCCAGCGTCGCCGCCACCTGTTCCAGCACCGCCAGGCCCGGCGCGTCGATGCCGTCGTCGTTGGTCAGCAGGACCCGGTCGAAAAGCGGGGTGTCGTCCGGCATGGGTCGGTCTCCAGAGGTGTCGGCCCAGAGACATCGGCGCGTCGGCGCGGACAGGCAAGCCGGCGGCGGCCCGTGCATCGCAGCGACGCCCGTGATCTGCTGCGCGCCGCAGACACGACCGCGGGGGTTCGCGATGACGCCGTTCAGGGGGCTTTGCGCCTTTCCGATCACCCCGGCCGATGCCGACGGGCGGGTCGATGCGGAGGCGCTCGGCCGGGTGCTGGAAAGGCTGGTCTCGGCCGGCGTGGACAGCGTCGGCCTGCTCGGCAGCACCGGAACCTATGCCTATCTGAGCCGCGAGGAGCGGCGCCGCGCGATCCTGGTCGCCCGCGCCGCGCTCGGCCGGTCGATGCCGCTGATCGTCGGCGTTGGCGCGCGACGCCGAGGCAGCCGGCGCCGACGCGCTGCTGCTGGCGCCGGTCTCCTACACGCCGCTGACCGACGACGAGGTCGCCGCCCATGCCGGGGCGGTGGCCGCCAGCACCGGGCTGCCGCTCTGTCTCTACAACAACCCGGCCACCACGCATTTCAGCTTCAGCGACGCGCTGGTGGCGCGGCTGGCCGCGGTGCCGCGGATCGCCGCGCTCAAGACGCCCGGGCCGGCGCTGGATGCGATGGCGTCGGTCGGCGCGCTGCGTCGCCAGCTGCCGGCGTCGTTTGCGGTCGGCTACAGCATCGACTGGCTGGCGCCGCATGCGGTGCTGGCGGGCGGCGCCGCCTGGTACAGCGTCGTCGGCGGGCTGTTGCCGCAGCGCGCGCTGGCGCTGATGCGGGCGGCGCAGGCGGGCGACGCCGCCGCGGTGCACCGGCTGGAGGCGCCGTTCTCGGCGCTCTGGACGCTGCTGCGCCAGCATGGCGGCCTGCGGGTCGCCTATGCGGCGGCGAACCTGATGCGCCTGACCGGGCTGCAGCCGCCGCTGCCGATCCTGCCGCTGGCGGCGCCGGAACTGGACCGGGTCGCCGCCGCCCTGGCGCCGCTGCTGCCTTAGCCAGACCGGCGCACCCTGCCCCGCGCCGTGCTAGAAAAGCGCCATGGAAACCAAAGAACCGACCCCGCTCGCCGTCCTGGTCGGCATCCAGACGCCCGACATCGACGATGCCGCGCACGCCGCCAGCCTCGAGGAGCTGGGCCGGCTGGTCAGGACGCTGGGCTACGGCGTGGTCGGCAGCGTGTCGCAGCGCCGCGACGGCACCGGCGCCGGCACCCTGCTCGGCAGCGGCAAGCTGGCGGAGCTGGCGGCCTGGACCGGCGGCAGCGGCGTGGTGACGTCGATGGCGCCGGCACCGAAATCCAAGGCCAGGGCCCGGTTCGCGGCCGCCGGCGACGCGGCGGCGGATGCGCCCGACCAGGATCCCGACACGGCCGGCCAGGCGGCTCTGGTGATCGTCGATCACGAACTGTCGCCGAGCCAGATCCGCAACCTGGAGCGGGCGACCGGCGCGGCGGTGCTGGACCGCACCGGCGTGATCGTCGAGATCTTCCACCGCCACGCCAACACCCGCGAGGCGAAGCTGCAGGTGGAGATGGCGCGGCTCAGATACGTGGCGCCGCGCCTGCGCGAATCCGCCTCCGGCGGCGGCCGGCAGCAGGGGCCGGGTGCCGGCGAGAGCGCGCTGGCGCTGGACCGGCGCAAGGTGCGCGACCGGCTGTCGGAGCTGAAGGAGCAGCTCGACGCGGTGCAGCGCGACGGCGACCAGCGGCGCTCGGCGCGGCGCGACCAGCTCAGGGTGGCGCTGGTCGGCTACACCAACGCCGGCAAGTCCTCGCTGATGCGGGCGCTGACCGGCAGCCAGGTGCTGGTCGAGGACAAGCTGTTCGCCACCCTGGACACCACGGTGCGCACGCTGCAGCCGGAGACCAGGCCGCGGGTGCTGGTGTCGGATACGGTCGGCTTCATCAAGCAGCTGCCGCACGACCTGGTGGCGTCGTTCCGCTCGACCTTGGCCGAGGCGCTGGAGGCGTCGCTGCTGCTGTTCGTGGTCGACGCGTCGGATGCGACCTATGCGGCGCAGCTCGAGGTCAGCCGCGGCGTGCTGCGCGAGATCGGCGCCGACACGGTGCCGTCGCGGCTGGTGCTGAACAAGATGGACCGTGTGGACGAGGCGCGACGCGAGGCGCTGCTGGCAAAACACCCCGACGCCATCCCGCTGTCCGCGCACCGGCCCGACGATGTCGGCGCGCTGCGCGAGACCATCATCGGCTTCTTCGAGGCCGAGATGGTCGAGGACACGCTGGTGCTGCCCTACGCCAAGCAGGGGCTGCTCGGCGAGGTGTACGACAGCGCGCGGGTGCTGTCGGAGGACCATGACGAGACCGGTCGGGTGCTGCGCGTGCGCGGCCTGCCGGGCGCGATCGCGCGGCTGAAGCGGAGCCTGGCGGCGCGGTAGGGCGGCGAGCCGGCGCGAGGGCGTTCTGGGACCAGTGCCCTTTGCGGTGGCCACGGCAGCAATCGCCGGCTATGCGCTCCATCGATGGTGACCGACAGCCCGCCTTCGGCGAAACAGAGGACGCGGTTCCTGCTGCTCACGCTGGTCTCGTTCCTGGTTGGTGCTGCGTTGGCGTGGGCTGGTGCGATCGGCCTGGTGTCAGCGGCGCGCGACATGATGCACCACGCCGAAGGCGTATCGCTGCAGCCACGGGACGCAATCGGTCTACCGCTCTCCCTGCCTTGTCTGGCCTTCGCGGCAGCGGGGCTGCGTGCAACGCTCAACGTCGGACCAGCGCGGCGGCGGATGCCCAAGCGAAAGACGGACGTGCCGGACGCGAGACTGGGTGTCGCGCTGGTGATGATCGCCGGGATCAGCCTGGTTCTGTCGGCGGCCATCGTGCCGATCACGGAATTCGGTGCCTGGGCGATCCTGGCGCGGCACGGCTACGACCGCTGCCCCGGCATTCCGGGCGAGCGTCATCTACGGATGCGCTGGGTCCTGCCAGGGGGCCATTGCCCGGAACGATCAGCGCATTCATGGTAACGCCAAGCGACATGCCTTCCAGGCACCGGCTGCGGGCACCGCTCTGGTTCCTGGGCCTTGCGCTGCTCGGTGGTTTGTCGGCCTGGCTCTCGCTGAGCGCCCTGGTTCCAGCGGGACGAGCCGTATGGAACCATGAACCTCTCGTCTCCCTGTCCGCTCGCGACGGCATTGGCTTGCCGGCGGCGTTCGGACTGTTCGCCCTGGCAGCGATGGCCGTTCTGCCGGCGCCCGTGACCGGACCGGCCGGGTCGCGCAAGCGCCGGCACGGAACCGGGCAAGCCACGCCACGCGGATCAAGGTTTTGTCTCGGGCTCGCCATGATCGGCGCGCTGTTGACCGTCATCAGCGTGCCGATCACGGAATTCGGGGCCTGGGCGATCCTGGCACGGCACGGCTACGACCGCTGCCCCGGCATTCCTGGCGAGCGTCATCCACGGATGCGCTGGGTCCTGCCAGGGGGCCATTGCCCGGAACGCTAGGCTGCCGCGTCAGCCCGGCTCCGCCGCCTGCCAGCCGCCGCCGAGCGCGCGGTAGAGCACCACCAGGTCGGTCGCGAGCGCGGTGTCGCTCATCGACAGCTCGTTCCTCGCCTGCAGCAGCTGCGCCTGCGCGGTCAGCACGTTCAGGAAATCCGACGCGCCTTCCTGGTAGCGTTGCCGGGCGGCGGACAGCGCGGTCTCGTCCTGCTGCGCGGCGATCACGGTCTGCTGCCGCGCCCGCTGCGCCTCGGCATAGGCGGTAAGCGCGTCGTCGACCTCGTTCCAGGCGCGCAGCACGGTCTGCTGGAAGGCGATCGCCGCCGCGCGCTGCTGCGACCGGCGCAGCTGCAGCTGGCCGCGCAGCTGGCCGCCCTCGAACAGCGGGATTGAGATCTGCGGGCCGAGGCTGTAGGCGCGCGCCGGCAGGCTGAAGGCGTTGGCGGCGAGCCTGCCGTCCGCATCCACCATGCCGGTGAGCGAGATCGAGGGATAGAAGGCCGCCACCGCGACCCCGGTGCGCGCGGTCGCCGCGTGCAGCGCCGCTTCCGCGGCGCGCACGTCGGGGCGGCGGCGCACCAGCGCCCCCGGCAGGCCGACCGGCACCGTCGCCGGCAGCGCCGGCACCGCGCCCGGCCTGGCCAGTTCGGCGGCCAGGGCGCGCGGCGGTTCGGCCAGCAGCAGCCCGATCGCGTTCATCAGCGCCGCCTGCTGGGTGCGCAGCGGCGAGGCAGTGCCGGCGATCGCCGCCTGCTGGCCGCGCGCCTGGGCGATGTCCAGCGTGGTGGCGACGCCGTTGTCGAACCGGCTCATCACCAGGGCCGTGTCCTGCCGGGCGAGCCGCTCCGATTCCGCCTGGATCGCCAGCCGGTCCTGGACGCCGCGCAGCTGCAGATAATCCTGGGCCAGTTCCGACAGCGCCGACAGAGCGAGGCCGCGACGGTCCTCGACCAGACGCTGGGTGTCGGCCCGGCTCGCCTCGACCAGACGCCGCACGCGGCCGAACAGGTCGATCTCCCAGGAAGCGGAAAGCCCGTTCTTCCAGTCGTCGAAATCGAGATTCGCCCCCGGCGCCGGCGTGATCAGCGAGATGAAGCCGGCCGGGCTCATGCGCTGGTGGGTCAGCGAGGATTGTTCGTCGAGATGCGGCAGGCCCTGCGCGGCGGCGATGCGGCGCTGCGCCCTGCCCTGCTCGATCCGCTCGGCGGCCTGGCGCAGATCGAGGTTCTGCGCCACCAGCCGGCCGATCAGCGCGTCCAGTTCCGGATCGTGGAAGCTTTTCCACCAGAGCGGATCGACCGGAGCGGTGCTGGTGGTGCTGGCGACGTCGGTCGGCTCGGCGCCCCAGACCGTGGGCGAGGCGACCGGCGGCGGATGGAAATCCGGGCCGACGGTGCAGCCGGACGCCGCGAGCGCGAGCCCGGCGACCAGGGGTTTCAGGATCGGTTTCATGCTCAGCGCGCCACGGACTGGCCCACGGACTGGTCCGGTGACTGACGCTGCGCCGCCGCCACGTCGGCGAGGCCGGTATGAATGGTGGTCTCGACCGAGAAGCCGACCTTGAGCAGTCCCGCCAGCTTCTGTCCCGGCGTCAGCACGATCTTGACCGGCAGACGCTGCACGATCTTGGTGAAGTTGCCGGTCGCGTTCTGCGGCGGTATCGGCGAGAACACCGCGCCGGAGGCCGGCGGCAGGCTGTCGACCACGCCGTCGAGGGTGATGTCGTAGGCATCGACATGGATGTCGACATGCTGGCCGATCCGCACATGGCGCAGCGCGACCTCGCGGTAGTTGGCGACGACATAGACCTGGTCGAGCGGCACCACCGCCAGCAGCGTGGTGCCGGGTCCGACATAGTCGCCGACCTGCACGCTCCGCTGGCCGACCACGCCCGAGATCGGCGCGGCGATGGTGGTGTAGCCGAGATCGAGCTGCGCCTGTTCGAGCTGCGCGCGGTCGGCCTGCACCGTGCCCCGGCCGGCCGCGACCTGCGCGCGCAGCACGTCGAGCTGGCGCCGCGACGCCTGCAGCGCCGCCTGGGCGGCGGCCAGCGCCGCGCGGTCCTCTGCCACGGTGGCGTCGGCCTGCTGCCGCTGCTGGAAGGTGCCGGCGCCGGTGGCGGCGAGGTTGCCGTAGCGCTTCTGGTCGGCGAGCGCGAAACCGAGCCTGGCCTCGTTCTGCGCCACCGTCGCCTCCTGCTCGGTGATCAAAGCCGGCTGCCGCTCGACATTGGCGCTGGCGTTGCCGACCTGCGCGGTGTCGCGGGCGATCGCCGCCTGCGCCATCGCCACCGCGGTCTGCCGGTCGCGCGGATCAAGCAGCACCAGCTTCTGGCCGGCGGCGACCGCCTGGTTGTCGTCGGTCAACACCTGGACCACCTGCCCGGAGATGCGCGGCGCCACGCTGGCGTAGTGCGCGCTCACGGTGGCGTCGTCGGTGGTGACGTCGGCCCTGGGCGCGAACACTAGCCAGAGCGTCACCGCCACGAAGGCGGCGATCAGCAGCCCGCCCACGATCCATGGCCAGACCGGCAAATTGGGAACCGGTTTTGCTTCGGCGCTGTCGGCCATCGGTCGCCGCTCCTAGTCTTTGGCGAAGTTGAGGCGGGGCGGCAGCGACCGCTCCGGCAGGATCAGCAGGATCACGATCAGCAGCGCGACAAGGCCGGCGAACACCAGGTAGGCGTCGCCGATCGTCAGCACACGCGCCTGCTGCATCACCAGCGCGTCGAACCGCTCCAGGCCGCCCGGCATGCGCGGGTGCCCGTCCGGCGACAGCGGCGCCAGCATCGCCTGCCCGCTCAGCGAGCCGGTATACGGCGCCGGCAGCGACGGGTTGGCCTGCAGCAGGCGCCAGCGATCCTGCCCGGCCTGGTCGGTCAGGCGGGCGGAATGCAGCCCGCCGCGATAGCGCTGCACGAGCTGCACCAGCCAGACGCCGACCGCCTCCGCGACCGCGCGCGGCGTGTTGACCAGGGCGGAGGCGAACGGCCCCTGGCTGGGGTCGCGCACGGTGTTGGTGGCCATCATCAGCAGCGGCATCACCACCATCGGCTGCCCGATCGCCTGCAGCGCCTGCCAGAGCAGGAACTGGTCGCGGAACCAGCCGATGCTGACCTGCGAGGCGCCGAGACAGGCGATGAGGATCAGCACCAGCCCGGCGAAGCTCCACACCCTGGGATCGATCTGCGGGAAGTCGAGCAGGAACGCCATCAGCGGCAGCAGCACGAACTGCGCCGCGGCGATCTCCAGCGTGATCAGGTAGAACTGCTCCGGGCGGAACCCCTGCACCTGCTGGAGGAACGCGTTCGGCAGCGTCGAGGCGGACTGGCCGATCAGGATGAACAGGAACAGGGCCACGCCGCCATAGGCGAAGTTGCGGGTGCGCAGCAGCTGCAGCTTGAGCAGCGGCAGCTCGGCGAACCATTCGTTGACCAGCAGCAGCGGGATCGCGACCACGCTGATCAGGCCCAGCACGCAGATCAGGTTCGAGTTGAACCAGTCGAGCCGGTCGCCCTGCTGCAGCAGCGTCGTCAGGCTGCCGAGGCCCAGCAGCACCAGCAGCGCCCCGCGCCAGTCGAACCTGGCGAGGCGGGTATAGTCCGGCTCGTCCTGCGCGACGCCGTACCAGACCAGCAGCGCCGCCAGGGTGCAGAGCGGCACCGCTTCGAGGAAGACGAACTGCCAGCTGACCGCCGCGGTCCAGAACGCCGCCATCGACGAGGCCAGCGCCGGGGTGAAGGTGGCGGTCAGCGCATAGACCGCAAGCCCGTAGAGCCGGATCGGCGGGTCGAGGACGCGGAGCGCCGTGGTCATCAGCAGCGGGATGGTCAGGCCGCCCGACAGGCCCTGGACCGTCCGCAGCACGAACAGCGCGGCATCGTCGGGCGAGAACGGGATCAGCACGCTGGCGGTGACGTTGAGCAGCAGCACAAACAGCGCGAAGTGCCGCAGCGAGAACGTGACCAGCAGGAACGGCGCCATCGCCATGCCGAACACCTCGCCGGAGATGTACAGGCTGTCGAACCAGGTGCCGGCATCCATCCCGAAGCCGAGGCCGCCGGCGACGTCGCCCTGGGCGATCGAGGCGACCTGGTCGTTGAATTCGGCGGCGACAGCGGCCGTCAGGACACCCAGCAGCCCGAGCAAGGGCCGTGTCTTCTCCGCCAACCACCAGCCTCCCGCGCAACGACGCGCGTCATATAGCCAGCAAGCCGGCGGGAGGACAGCCGCCACGGACAACCCAGGCCCGCATCACGGGCCGGAACCCCACCGTTGCCGCCCCTGGCCTTGCCCTGGAACTTACGGCGCGACCGCGATGTCGCCCACCGGCAGCGGCGCCTTCAGGCTGCCCTGCTGCACCATGAAGCGCTGGAAGGCCTCGTAGCGGGCGACGTCGAGCAGGCCCGGCTGCGCGTCCTGGCGCGGCAGGCTGGCGGTCCAGGCGGCATGGTTCAGCGCGGTGTCGAGGTCGGGATGCTCGCGCACGAAGGCGGTCCACATCGCGTCCGGGTGGTTCAGCAGCGCGACCACGCCCTCCTGCAGCGCGGCGACGAAGCGGGCGATCCGCGGGTCGGTCCGCTCGTCGCGCCGGGCCAGCACCACCAGCTCGTCATAGAGCGGCACCCCGTGCTCCTCCGGGTAGAAGGCGCGGGCGGAAAAGCCGCGCTGCTGCAGGTCGATCAGCTCGTAGTTGCGCATCCCGCCCATGATCGCATCGACCTGGTGCGCCATCAGCGCCTGCTCGAGCTGGAAATTCACCTCCGTCACCGTGACGTCGGACAGGCCGAGCCCCACCGAGGCCAGCATGCCCTTGAGCAGCGCCTCGTCGGCGCCGCCGATCGACGCGCCGATGCGCTTGCCCTTGAGGTCGGCCAGGCCGTGGATCGGCCCGTCGCCGGCGACGATCAGCGCCTCGAGCGGGGTGTCCTCCAGGGTGGCGACCCGCACCAGCCCCAGCCCGCCCTGGTCGAGCAGCGGCAGCTGCGGCTGGTAGCTGATGCACAGATCGGCCTGGTGGGCGGCCAGCAGGCGCGGCGGCGAACCCGGGTCGGACGGGACGATGAAGCGCACGTCCAGCCCGTGCCTGGCATAGGCGCCGCTATATTGCGCGGCGAGCAGCGCCTGATGGTTGGCGTTGATGAACCAGTCGAGGATGATCGTCAGCCGGTCGGCGGCCTCGGCCGGTCGCGGCAGCAGCGCCATGCACAACAGGGCGGCCAGGACGGCGCGCATCAGAACGCGCTCGCCACGGTCAGCAGCGCCGCGAAGCCGCCGCCGATATAGTAGGTCGCCGGCGAACCGGCGATCAGGGTGCCGTTGCGCCCCAGCGTATCCCTGGCGTTGGTGGTCGGGCTGGCGATGCCGGACAAAACGTTGGTATCGGTGATGTTGACCAGGCTCAGCCGGAGTTCCGGATGCCGCGCCGGCCCGAAACCGCCCGGCCGGACCCCGAACGTCAGATCGCCCTGGGTGTGGTCGGCGATCTTCTCGTCATCCATGAAGCTCGCATATTGCGGCCCGACATATTTGACCGCGGCGGTGGCGAACCAGGTGCCGTCGTCGTAGGTCAGCCCCAGCGCGCCCTGCCAGGCCGGGCTGCGGACCGCCACATGCCCCGCGGTCGGCAGCAGATCGCCATCCACCGACAGGTCGTTGTCGATGGTCGCCCGCAGATACTCGCCGGAGACGTAAGGGCTCAGATGATGCCAGGGCCGCACGCCCAGCTCGGCATCGACGCCGCGGCTGGTCTGGCCGCCGGCATTGATGGTGGAGCCGGTCAGCACGCCGTTCAGGTCCAGCACGGTGGCGATCTGCCGGTTGGTGAAATTGTAGTTGAAGGCGGTGACGCTGCCGATCAGCCAGTCGCCGTTGCGTCGGTAGCCCACCTCCTCGGCGATCGAATACTCGTCGCGCAGGCCGCTCGAGGCCCGGGTCAGCCGGGTGCCGCTGGACGGGTCGAAGCTGTCGAACAGGGTGACGGCGGACGGGGTGCGGAAATTGGTCGAGACGCTGGCGAACAGCTGGTTCCTGCGATCGATCTGCCAGCGCAGCGCGGCGCGCGGCAACGGCTCGGCGCTGTCGGCGCCGGTGCGGTAGGTGGCGCCGGGAATCGCGTTCCAGCCGCCGCGCGTCACCATCGCCTCCTTGAAGCCGAGATCGAGGGTGACGCCGTGCTGCCCGAGGGAGAGGCTGTCGCCCACGAACAGCGCCACCACCTGGGTGATGGCATGGGTGTCCTGCGCCAGCAGTTGCGCGCCGTCCGACAGCCGGATCGTGCCGCGCGTCGAATTGACCCAGATGTCGGCGGGCGTGCCATCCGGGCCGAGCGGGCTGAAGCTGGTCGGCTCGTGATCGTCGGAATAATCGTACCAGAGCCCGGCGGTCAGGTGATGCGCACCGAGCACCGCGTCGAGCTTCGGCACCAGGCCGGCGCGATAGCTGGTCTGCTGGTAGTTCGCCACCACGCTGGCCTGCCCGCCGGTGGCACCGGGCAGCGACAGCGTGTCCGGGACCGGCTGGCTGCCCTGGAACAGGCCGCTGGTCGGCAGCGTGGTGCCGCCCGGGTTGTTGCCGTATCCGTACTGGGCATAGGGGGTGAGGTCGAGCACCAGCGGCCCGGCCGCCGTCCGCGCCAGCGTCAGCCGGGCCGGGGCGGCGACGTAGAACAGCCGGTAGGGCTGCTGATACAGCCGCCAGTAGTCGGTGCTGCCCGGCTGATAGGTGCCGGCGTAATTGTCCGGACCGGAGCGGCCGTACTGCTTCCAGTCCGCCTGGCTCGGCAGCGGATAGGCGGACGTCACGGCATCGTTCCAGGTGCCGAGCAGCGAGACGCTGTCGCCGTTGTTCCAGTCGCGCACGAAACGGAAATCGACATGCTGGCGCTTGTCCCGGCCGGAGCCGCGCCAGTTGTCGGCGGCGGTGCGCGAATACGAGACGAAGCCGCGGATCCCGCTCGCACCCAGGGTGCCGGTCTCGAGGCGCGCGAACGCGCGGGCGGTGTGATAAGAGCCGTAGGAGGCGTCGAGCAGGCCGCCGGGCCGGTCCGCCGGATCGCGGAACGCCAGCGACAGCAGGCCGCCGGCGGCGTTGATCACCGGGCTGTCGAGGTCGGCGGTGCCCTGGCTCAGGCCGATATGGTCGAGATTCTCGGTATCGGCGAACTGGTTCGGATAGCCGGTGTAGTAGGCGATGTCGTTCAGCGGCATGCCGTCGAGCACGTAGCCGATCTCGTCGCTGCCCAGGCCGCGCAGGCTCAGCGTGTTCTCCGCCGAGATGCCCAGCGGATCGGCGCTGGCGGCGTTGGCGCCGGGCAGCAGCGAGACCAGCTGGAACGCGTTCTCGGTCGGCGCCGCCCGGCTCAGGAAATCCGACGAGACGGTGCTGAGCGAGCGCGACGCGGTCTCGGCCCGGATCAGCCCGCCGCCGGGCTGGCTGCCGACCGGGCCGTTGGCGCCCTGGGCGGCGCGGCGGCCCACCACCGTGACAGTCTCCTGCGCGCCGGCAGGAGCGGACAGGCCCGACAGCAGGGTTGCGCCCAGCACCAGGACGCGGGTGTGGTTTCTCGACATCGTCATGCCTCCCTTCGCTGGAATGACCCAGATCAGGTTCGACGGGTTTGATCTCAGCCCGCCTGTGCGGGCACCCCGGTCATGCGGCTGTCATTGTGCGTTCGCCGCCCCGGCGTCAAGCGCGGCGCGTGTTCAGGTCTGGTCGGTCCCGGACGGGCGCAGCTTTTCCGCCACCTCGGCGGTCTTGCGGTCCGGCATCAGCATCATCACCAGGATGAAGGTCGCCAGCCCCAGGCAGATCACGTTCTGCACGATGATCGGCCACTGCCCGACCAGCACGCCGTAGGTCAGCCAGGCCAGGAAGCCGACCACGGTCAGCAGGTAGGTCTTGAGCGACAGGCCGTCGGTCCGTCCCGACCGCACGATGCTCCAGGCCTGCGGCACGTAGCTGATCATCGACAGCAGGGCCGCGAACAGGCTGACGATGGTGATCGAGGTGGACATGGCAGGCGATGCTTTCGGTGGCAGGACGCTGAACGGCGCTGCCGTGTCCGCGTTGCCGGCCACCGGCCTGTTGATCAGGCAGCCACCAGCCTGGCGGCATGCCAGGCGAGCTGGTCCGCCATGAAGGTCGAGACGAACCCGTAGCCGTGGTTGTAGCCGGCGCGCATGCGCAGCTCGAGCGCGATGCCGGCGCGGTCGCAGGCGTGGCGCAGCAGTTCCGGCCGCAGCTGCTCGGCCAGGAACGGATCCTGGTCGCCCTGGTCGACCAGCAGGGCCGGCAGACGCCGCCCGTCCTCGATCAGCGCCACCGCGTCGCAGCGACGCCAGGCCGGCCCCTCGGCGCCGAGATAGGCGGCGAACGCCTTGCGGCCCCAGGGAACCTGCGCGGGGGCGACGATCGGGGCGAAGGCGGACACGGCGCGAAAGCGCTCCGGCAGCGACAGGCCGATCGTCAGCGCGCCATGGCCGCCCATGGAATGGCCCATGATCGATTGGCGCTGCGGATCGACCGGGAAATGCGCGGCGAGCAGGGCCGGCAGTTCCTCGGTGACGTAGCGCCGCATGCGGTAGTGGCGGTCGAACGGCGGCTCGGTGGCATCGACGTAGAAACCGGCGCCGAGGCCGAGATCGTAGGCGCCGTCCGGATCGTCCGGAACGTCCTGGCCGCGCGGGCTGGTATCGGGGGCGACGAAGATCAGCCCGAGTTCGGCGCAGGCGCGTCGGTATTCGGCCTTGTCGGTCACGTTGGCATGGGTACAGCTCAGGCCGGAGAGGAACCACACCACCGGCAGCCGCGCCCCCGGCGCATGGGGCGGCACGAACACCGAGAACTGCATCTCGGTGTTCGTGCTGGTCGAGGCGTGGCGGCAGATCCGGAGCTCGCCGCCATGCGCCTTGTCCGACGAGACGATCTGCATCTCAGTAGATCACCACGCTGCGGATCGATTCCCCGGCATGCATCAGATCGAAGCCGCGATTGATGTCGTCCAGGCTGAGACGATGGGTGATCATCGGGTCGATCTCGATCTTGCCGTCCATGTACCAGTCGACGATCTTCGGCGTGTCGGTGCGGCCGCGCGCGCCGCCGAACGCCGAGCCTTTCCAGACCCGGCCGGTGACGAGCTGGAACGGGCGGGTGGCGATCTCCCTGCCCGCCTCGGCGACGCCGATCACCACCGAGACGCCCCAGCCGCGATGACAGGCCTCGAGCGCCTGTCGCATCACCATGGTGTTGCCGGTGCAGTCGAAGCTGTAGTCGGCGCCGCCCTCGGTCAGCGCGACCAGATGGGCTACGATATCGCCCTCGATCTGCTTCGGATTGACGAAGTCGGTCATGCCGAACTGGCGTCCCCAGGCTTCCTTCTCCGGGTTGAGATCGACGCCGACGATGCGCCTGGCGCCGACCAGCCGGGCGCCCTGGATCACGTTCAGGCCGATGCCGCCGAGGCCGAACACGATCACTGTCGATCCCGGCTCGACCTTCGCGGTATTGACCACCGCGCCGACACCGGTGGTCACGCCGCAGCCGACATAGCAGGCGGTATCGAACGGCGCGTCCTCTCGTATCCTGGCGAGCGCGATCTCCGGCAGCACCGTGAAGTTCGAGAAGGTCGAGCAGCCCATGTAGTGGAAGATGGTCCGGCCCTTGTAGCTGAACCGGCTGGTGCCGTCCGGCATCAGCCCCTGCCCCTGGGTGGAGCGGATCGCGGTGCACAGGTTGGTCTTGCGCGACAGGCAGCTTTTGCACTGGCGGCATTCGGGCGTGTAGAGCGGGATCACATGGTCGCCCGGCTTGAGCGAGGTGACCGACCGGCCGACCTCGCGAACGATGCCGGCGCCCTCATGGCCCAGCACCGAGGGAAACAGCCCCTCGCTGTCGAGACCGTCCAGCGTGTAGGCGTCGGTATGGCAGATCCCGGTGGCCATGATCTCGACCAGCACCTCGGTCTCGCGCGGCCCGTCGAGATCGAGTTCGACGATCTCGAGCGGGCGTTTGGCCTCGAACGCCACAGCAGCGCGTGTCTTCATCAGCTTCAGGCTCCGATCTTCGTCATGTATGAGATTGAGCCTAGCCGAGCCAGGCGTGCCTGTCGCGTCCCGGCAAGCGTGGATCTTGGCCAGCGCCGTCAGAAACGCCCCGGCCGCGGCACCGGCACCGCGCCGGCCAGCCCCGCGCCGAGCAGCCCGAGCCCGAACGGCGTCAGCCACAGCGCCGCGCCCCAGAGCGGCCAGACCCGCGCCACGGTCGCGGTCCCGGCAGGATCGGCCGCACGATAGACGACCGGAAGCATGGTCCCGATCGCGCCCGACACGAAGCCGTTCTGCACGAATGTCATCCGGTGCCCGTCCGGCGTCCGGAACGACACCGTCGGGTGCGCGTCGGTCAAGACGATCTCGCCGCTGGTTTGCACGGCGCCGGCCAGAAACCGCGCGGTGCTGACCGCCTGGCCGCCGGAGATCGCGACCAGCACCACACCAGCAGCCAGCAGTATCGGTGCGCGCCGGGTCACGCGCATCCCGCCGGCGGTGCCGACCGGTCGCTCAAGCGAGAACCGATCGGGCCGCCTCGGCGCACCGGGCTTCTGTGCTCGGCAGGGATCGAAGGCGTCGCGGTCAGCAGCATCGCCTTCGATTTCTTCCGTAATCGGTTCCCGACAGTTCAGACCAACGAGTCGATGTCAAACAGGGCAACAAATTACGAGCAGCAAGTAACTGGCAAGCCGCTTGGAACATCTTATGTCGTCAATGGTTATAAGTTCGATGGCGTGAGAGATGACGGCACTTTGATAGAGGCTAAAGGTCCTGGATACGCACAGTTTGTCGGAGACAACGGAGACTTCAAGCCGTTTTTCAATGGCGCACAGCAGCTAGTCGACCAGGCAATCAATCAATTGTCGGCCGCTGAAGGAGCTGACGTAGAATGGGACTTTGCCGAGCCAGTGGCAGCTAAGGCGACGCAGGATCTTTTTGCAGCTAACGGAATAGTTGGGATTAAGATAGTGGTAATTCCGCCTAAATGAGTCAGGCTTGAAAATGAAAACTTTACTTGCTGGTGCGTTTTGGTCAGGTCGTTTAGAGGCGTACGACGCGGCCGCTAAGCGAACGTCGTCGATGTTTAATGGCCTATCAGAGATTTCGGACACGCTATCTCAGTGGCGTGAGACTTCGTCTAGTTTGGCAGCAACAAGCAAAGAATGTCTCGACGGAAACTTGGCCGCCATAACGAAGGTCTTTCAGACTGAATTTTCTAGGCCACGACCTTCGTCTAATACCTTAAGTTTCTGGAATGGTCGTGACGATTCCTTTGTCGCTTCGATAATGCTTTCCGTCGGCAGGCAGGAAACGAAATATGTGAAGAACTTTGTTACGGTAACATTCAATGGGGGCGGTCTCGATAGTAATCTCGATGATATTTGTCGACTTCTCGTCCGCGTATGGGAGCCAGAATGGGCGCATATCTCCGATAAACAGACCTTCGTTAAGTCTGAAGGAAAGATCGTGCTAGGCAAGGTGTTATACGTAAAACATTCGATTGTCTCGGGTCCGATTGAGAGACCTTTTATTGAGACAGAGGAAGACGGAGGAATCTATTACCGTTGCAGCAAAGTCGATGTTTCTGGATCATATTTACCTGACACAGCTAACTAACATTGGCAACGTTCGTTTATGACACGGATTTTTCTTCCTCGATCCTGGGCGCTTTTGGTTTAATATCGTGGTTTAGTTTGGCGGCGGTCGGTCGTGTCCCGGGACGTGGTGTAGCTGCGGCGGGCTGACCACCGCGCTCTCCGGCAAGGCGGGATCGGTCAGGCGGTCATGGTGGGCAGGTTGACGATGGGATTATCGCTCAGGCCGGCGACGGACTCTAGGCTGAGGTAGCGGGAGCGCTGGACGGCCCACTCGTTACTCTGTTCGAGCAGGATGGCGACGACCAGACGGATGATGGCGGCCTCGTTTGGGACGTTTCGGACGACCTCAGTCCGCCGCTTGACCTCGCCCTTCAGCCGCTCCAGCGGATTGGTCGAGTGGGACTTGGCGCGGTACGCCGCCGGGGAGGTCACGTAGGCAAGCTAAGAGCACCGGCAGCCCGCATCAATCGTTCGTCGAGCAGATGTAGAAGTGCCCCAAGAGATGCCGGGATCGCCCGGGACAGACTGTCTTGGGACCTCCGGGACCATGCAGACCCTCGTCTGTTTTTTGTCCCCCGGCTTGCCTGGTCTCGTCGTAGACCAGCCAGACCTGCGGCGGAGCGAAGCCTCCATCATCGGTCCAGTCCCAGCTTGCGTATCTAGGACCGAGCCCCTCCTGGGCTCTGACCTCGCTCGTGTAGCGCGCGTAGTTCTCAGCCAACTTCACGTAGGGTCTGGCGACGCCGATTGCTGGAACTGCCGCCACGACGATCACGGGTGCGGACAGGAGGGAAACTGCCCATGGGCCGGCACAGCCGAAACGCCGATACAGCGCGAACCAGAGGTTCACGGCGGCGAACAGCAGGATGGCCGCATGGAACGGGAAGAAAAACACGGCGGCGATGAAGCCGCTGTAGAACGTGAAGGAGAAGACGATGGCGGCCGCGGCGAGCAGTGCCGTCGCCGCGTATCGAACGCGCACTGTCCTGTCCTGGAACGGCCAGAGCGCTGGCTTCACTGGTAGACCGCCATGTCGAAGCCTTACCCGAAGCAGCCGACATGGAAAAGCAAAAGCCACGCTCGGTGCGACCAGTGACACCGGCACCGGCTTCCGGTACCGGACGGGCTGGCCTAGACTGGCGCCTCGTCGTTCCGAAGGAGCAAGCCATGGTCAGCATCACGGTCAACGGGACGGCGCATGCGGTCGATGTGACCGCCGACATGCCGCTGCTCTGGGTGCTGCGCGACGTGATCGGTCTCACCGGCACCAAGTTCGGCTGCGGCATCGCCCAGTGCGGCGCCTGCACCGTGCATGTGGGCGGCGAGCCGGTGCGGTCCTGCCTGTATCCGGTCGGCCAGATCGGCGACAAGCCGGTGACCACCATCGAGGCGATCGGCCAGGATCCGGTCGGCGCCAGGGTGCAGGCGGCCTGGCTCGACAAGGAGGTGGTGCAGTGCGGCTACTGCCAGTCCGGCCAGATCATGTCGGCGACCGCGCTGCTCGCCCGCACCCAGCAGCCGACCGATGCGCAGATCGACCAGGCGATGGCGGGCAACATCTGCCGCTGCGGCACCTATGTGCGGATACGCGCGGCGATCCATGCCGCCGCCGGACAGCCGGCATGAACCCAGCCGGCAGCAACGCGGCGGTCGACCGTCGCACCTTCCTGCGCGCCGGCGCCGCCGCGGCCGGCGGCCTGCTGCTGTCGCTGCGCCTGCCGGGGCTGGCCCGCGCCGACACCGCCGCGCCAGGAGCCGCCGCCGCCGGGGCAGCAGAGGGGTTCGCGCCGAACGCCTTCATCCGCATCGACCGCCAGGGCGCCGTGACGCTGGTTATGACCAACGCCGAGTTCGGCCAGGGCATCTGGAGTTCGGCCTGCATGCTGATCGCCGAGGAGCTGGAGGTCGGGCTAGACCAGGTGACGCCGGTCGCCGCCCCGCCGGATGCGGCCGACTACACCGATCCCGGACTCGGCGAGCAGGCAACCGGCGGCTCGGCCTCGATCCGCGGCGACTGGAAGCGGCTGCGCGAGGCCGGCGCGGCCGGGCGGATCATGCTGATCCAGGCGGCGGCCGGGCAGTGGTCGGTCGATCCGGCGCAATGCACCGCCTCCCGCGCGGTGGTGACGCACGGCCCGACCGGGCGGACGCTGGGCTATGGCGCGCTGGCCGACGACGCCGCCCGCCTTGCGGTGCCCAAGTCGGTGCCGCTGAAGCCGCAGAGCGCCTTCAAGCTGATCGGCACCTCGCCACGCCGGCTGGACACCCCGGCCAAGGTCAACGGCACCGCGGTGTTCGGCATCGACGTCAAGGTGCCGGGCATGAAGGTCGGCACGGTCAGCGCCTGCCCGGTGAAGGGCGGGAAGCTACGCTCGTTCGACGCGCAGGCGGCGCGCGCGGTCAAGGGGGTGCGCGACGTGGTGGCGCTCGACGACGTGATCGCGGTGATCGGCGATCACATGTGGGCCGCGACCCAGGGGCTGCAGGCGGCGAACCCAAGCTGGGACGAGGGGCCCAATGCCGGTGCCGGCATGCGCGAACTGATCGCCGGGCTGGAGGCCGCGTCGTCGCATGGCGAGAGCGTGGTGGCCAAGCGACACGGCGACGCCGGCGACGCCGTGGCCAAGGCGGGCAAGAAGCTCGACGTGGTCTATCAACTACCGTTCCTGTCGCATGCGCCGATGGAGCCGATCAACACCACCATCCATGTGCGTCCGGACGGTGCCGATCTGTGGGTCGGCACCCAGGTTCCGGTGCGGGCGCAGGCGACGGTGGCGCAGGTGACCGGGCTGCCGGCCGAGAAGGTGGCGGTGCATTGCCAGATCATCGGCGGCGCGTTCGGCCGCCGCCTGGATGTCGACAGCATCACCCAGGCGGCCAGGATCGCCCGGCATCTGGACTATCCGGTGAAGCTGATCTGGACCCGCGAGGAGGACATCCAGCACGACCTGTATCGGCCGTACTATTACGATCGCGTCACCGCGGCGCTCGACGGCGACAACAGGATTGCCGGCTGGACGCATCGCGTGACCGGCTCGTCGGTGATGGCGCGCTGGGCGCCGGCCGGCATGGAACAGGGCGGCAAGCTCGACCCGGACGCGGTCGAGGGCGCCGCCGAGACCCCATACGCGCTGTCCGCGCAGCAGACCGAGTATGTGCGTCACGAGCCGGACGCGGTGACCACCGCCTGGTGGCGCGGCGTCGGGCCGACGCACAACGTGTTCGTGGTCGAGAGCGTGATCGACGAGCTGGCGTCGCTGGCGGAGACCGATCCGCTGGCGTTCCGGCGCGCGCTGCTGCCGCCGGGCGACACCAGGTCGCGCGCGGTGCTCGACCTTGCCGCCAGCAGCGCCGGCTGGGGCCAGGCACTGCCGTCCGGGGAAGGGCGCGGCATCGCGCTGCAGGTGGCGTTCGGCACCCATATGGCGACGGTGGCGCATGTCGCGGTCGGGCCGGGCGGCGACATCAGGGTCAAGCGGGTCACGGTGGCGCTGGATTGCGGCCCGGTGGTCAATCCCGACACCATCGAGAGCCAGGTCCAGGGCGGCATCATCTTCGGGCTGACGATGGCGCTCTACAGCGAGATCACGATTGAGAACGGCCGCGTGCAGCAATCGAACTTCCACGACTACCGCATGCTGCGCATCAACGAGGCGCCTCTGATCGACGTGCATATCGTGCATAATCCGGACGGCTCGATCGGCGGCATCGGCGAGACCGGGACCGTGGCGGCGGCGCCGGCGCTGGCCAATGCGATCTTCGCCGCGACCGGCCGGCGGCTGCGCCGCATCCCGTTCGCGACCGGACAGCTGAGCGAGGCCTGAGACGATGCGGCGTATCCTGGCCTTGCTGGCGGCGCTGCCGGTTTTGTTCGCGTCGGCGGCAGTCCGGGCAGCCGATGCCGACCTGCTCGAACGCGGCGCCTACCTGACCCACGCCGCCGACTGCGCGGCCTGCCACAGCGCGCCCGGCCGCGCCGCCTGGACCGGCGGCCGCGCCTTCACCCTGCCGTTCGGCACGCTGTATTCGCCCAACATCACCCCGGACCACGAGACCGGGATCGGCGCCTACACCGACGATGAATGGGTGGCGATGCTGCATCACGGCATCGGCCGCGGCGGCAAGCATCTCTATCCGGCGATGCCCTATAATTCCTACACGCTGATGAGCCGCGACGACGCGCTGGCGATCAAGGCCTACCTGTTCTCGCTGCCGCCGGTCCGGGCCGAGATCCCGGCGAACCGGATGCGCTTCCCGTTCAACCAGCGCTGGCTGATGGTCGGCTGGAACCTGCTCAACAACCCCGACCACCGCTTCAACCCGTCGGCGGAGCGCTCGCAGGACTGGAATCGCGGCGCCTATCTGGTGGACGCGCTCGGCCATTGCGGCCAGTGCCATACGCCGCGGACCATCACCCAGGGGCTGAGCAACCGATACCTCGCCGGCGCCACGCAGCAGGGCTGGGTCGCCTACAACCTCACCGCCGACAAGAGATACGGGCTGGGCGGCTGGAGCGACGCGGCGCTGGTGCAGTATCTGCACGAGGGCCAGGCGCCGGGACACGGGCCGGCCTCCGGGCCGATGGCCGAGGCGGTGCAGGACAGCCTGCGCTATCTGAGCGACGCCGATCTGCGGGCGATGGTCACCTATCTGCGCGACGTGCCGGCCCGCACCGAGGGGACCCCCGCCGTGCCGCCGCCGCATGCCACGCCTGGCGCCACGCCAAGCCCCGGATCGGACGAGACGCGCGGCGCGCGCCTGTTCGCCGATGCCTGCGCCGGCTGCCACCTGCCAGGCGGCGCCGGGCGGCAATCCGCCTGGGCCGCACTCGGCGGCGACCACAGCACCGGCGATCCGGCGGGCACCAACCTGGTCGCGGTGCTGAAACAGGGCTCGCAGATGCGGACCAGCCAGGGTCTGGTGTTCATGCACGGCTTCACCGGCGCCTACACCGCGACCGAGCTGGCCGCCTTGTCGAACTACGTTATCGCGCATTTCTCCGGCAGGACCGGCACGGTGACGAAACAGGATTTCGCCGGCGCCAACCGGTAGCCGCCGGCCGTCGATGCTTCAGCGACCGGCCGGCCGCTCCAGATCGAGGACCGGTCCGGCCGGCACGATCCGGTTCGGATTGATCGTCGGATGGCTCAGGTAATAGTGCCGTTTGATGTGGGTGAAATCGACGGTGTCGGCGATGCCCGGCCACTGATACAGGTCGCGGGTGAAATCCCAGAGATTGGGATAGTCGACGATGCGGCGCAGGTTGCACTTGAAGTGCCCGACATACACGGCATCGAAGCGGATCAGCGTCGTGAACAGGCGGATATCGGCCTCGGTGAGCGTCTCGCCGAGCAGGAAGCGGCGCGTCGACAGGCGCTGCTCCAGCCAGTCGAGCGTGTCGAACAGGGCTGCGACCGCCTCCTCGTAGGCGGGCTGGGTGGTGGCGAAGCCGGCGCGATACACGCCGTTATTGACGGTGTCGTAGACACGCGCATTGACCGCGTCGATCTCCGCCAGCATCGCCGCCGGCGCGAAATCGCCGGGTGCGGCACCCACGCCGTCGAAGGCACTGTTGCACATGCGGATGATGTCGGCGCTCTCGTTGGAGACGATGCAGGCGCGCTCCCGGTCCCACAGCACCGGCACGGTGACGCGGCCGGTATAGTGCGGCGCCGACGCGGTATAGATCTGGTGCAGGAACTCGGCGTGATGCACCGGATCCGCCACCACCGCCTCGCCCGGCGCGAAGCTCCAGCCCTGCTCGCCCATCAGCCAGTGCACCACCGACAGCCCGATCATCGACTCCAGGCCCTTGAGGCGGCGCAGGATCAGGGTGCGGTGCGCCCACGGGCAGGCCAGCGAGACATAGAGGTGGTAGCGGCCGGGGGCGGCGGCGAACCCGCCGGCGCCGGTCGGCCCGGGCGCGCCGTCGGGCGTGACCCAGTTGCGGAACAGCGCGTCCTGGCGCTCGAAGCGTCCGTCCCTGGTCTCGTACCAGCGATCCTGCCATGTGCCGTCGACCAGGAGGCCCATCGCCCTACTCCACCGCGATCATGACGTCGGACGATTTGATCACCGCGCTGGCCTCCTGGCCCACCGCGAGCGCCAGCTCGTCGACCGCGTCGTTGGTGATCGACGCGGTGACGATCGCCCCGCCCGGCAGTTCGAGCCGGACATGGGCGGTGGTGGCGCCCTTGGTGAGGCCGACCACCCTGCCCCGCAGGATGTTGCGCGCGCTCAGTTTCATGGCATGTCCTTGGCTCGCGTGATCACGCGCGGAGCATCGCACGTCATGAGCAGAACGATCCACTTCCTGTCCGGGTTGCCGCGCTCCGGCTCGACGCTGCTGGCCGCCCTGCTGAGCCAGAACCCGGCGATCGGCGCCGGGATGAGCAGTCCGCTGGCGGTGATGGTCGAGCGGCTGCTGCCGGTGATGGGGGCCGGCGAGTATGCGACCGCGTTCGACGACGCGCTGCGGCGCAGGTTGCTGACCGGGCTGATCGACGCCTTCTTCGCGCAGCGGCCGGCTGGACAGGTGACGATCGACACCAACCGGGCCTGGTGCGCGCATCTGCGGCTGCTGGCCGACCTGTATCCGCGCGCGCTGGTGATCGCCTGCGTGCGCGATCCGGTCTGGATCATCGACAGTTTCGAGACGCTGCTGCGGCGCAACACCTACCTGGTCTCCGGGCTGCACGGGACCGCGCAATCGGCGACCGTGTTCGACCGGGTCGAACGGCTGATGGCGGTGACCGGGGCGTTCGGCGCCGCCTGGCAGGCGCTGCAGGACGCGTTCTACGGCGAGCACGCGCACCGTCTGGTGCTGGTCGAGTACGAGGCGCTGGTCGCCGATCCGCTGCGGGTGCTGGCGCTGCTCTACGACCGGCTCGGCCTGGACCCGTTCGCGCACGATCCCGGCCGGGTGCCCACGGTCGGCGGCGAGGCGTTCGATGCGGCGCTGAACACGCCCGGCCTGCATGCGGTGCGTCCGGTGGTGGCCCAGGACCACCGGCGCACGGTGCTGCCGCCGCAGATCGTGCAGCGCCTGGCCGACACCAGCTTCTGGCGCGACCCGAAGCGCAATCCGGGCGGCGCTTTCGTTATTTCCAAGGATTGACCGGCAAGCTTGTGGCGCCGGCGGGATTGTCCCGGGGCCGCACCCGCCTATGGTGAGGCAGCATCACGGGAGGGCGGAGTGAGCCAGTCGCAAAGACCAGGAACAGGATCGCCGGTCCATGTCGTCGTCGCCTGCTACCTGGGCTGGATGCTCGACAGCTTCGATTTCTTCATCATGGTGTTCGTGCTGGACACGGTGGCGAAGAGCTTCGGCGTCGGGGTCGGCGCCACCGCCTGGGCGATCACCGCCACCCTGGCCTGCCGGGTGATCGGCGCGGTGCTGTTCGGCCGGCTCGCCGACCGCTACGGCCGCCGCCCGACGATGATGATCAACGTGCTGTGCTACGCCGCGCTGGAGCTGCTGTCCGGCTTCGCGCCCAGCCTGACCGTGTTCCTGATCCTGCGCGCGCTGTACGGCGTCGCCATGGGCGGCGAGTGGGGGGTCGGCGCGGCGCTGGCGATGGAGAGCATCCCCGCGCGCTGGCGTGGCACGGTGTCCGGGGTGCTGCAGACCGGCTATCCCACCGGCTACCTGCTGGCGTCGCTGCTGTTCGCCGCCGAACCGTGGCTCGGCTGGCGCGGCATGTTCATCGTCGGCGCGCTGCCGGCGCTGCTGGTGCTCTATATCCGACGCAACGTGCCCGAAAGCCCGGACTGGGCGCTGCGCGGCGAGACGGTGCGCGAGCCGGTGCTGTCGGTGCTGGGCCGTCACCGGCTGCTCACGCTCTACGCGGTGCTGCTGCTGACCAGCATGCTGTTCTTCTCGCACGGCTCGCAGGACCTCTATCCCAAGCTGTTCCTGGCCGGGTTCCATCACCTGCCGCACGCGGTCGTGGTGTGGATGATGGTGGTCTATAACCTGGGGGCGATCGCCGGCGGGCTAGCGATCGGCTTCCTGAGCCAGCGGATCGGCCGGCGCTGGGCGCTGGCGGGCGCGGCGCTGCTCGCCCTGCCGGCGGTGCCGCTCTGGGCGTTCGGCCACGGCGTGGTCGCGCTGGCGCTCGGCGGCTTCGTGCTGCAGTTCGCGGTGCAGGGCGCCTGGGGCGTGATCCCAGCGCTGCTGAACGAGATCTCGCCGGCGGCGATCCGCGCCACCTTCCCCGGCGCGGTCTACCAGCTCGGCAACCTGCTCGCGGCGCCGAACGCCAACCTGCAGGTCTGGCTGATGCATCGCGACGGCAGCGACATACGCTGGGCGCTGTCGGCGGTGATCGTGACGGTGGCGATCCTGGTGGCGGTGCTGGCGCTGTTCGGGCGCGAAACCCGCGACGTGCGGATGGGGCGCGAGCGGCTCGCGGAAACCGGCCCGGTCCCGAACTGAGACCCGACCCCGACGCGGCTATTGCGCTTTGCATGCAAAGTCCGTCATGGTCTGGGCCGCTAAGCCGGCATCCAAGTCCGGCCGATGAGGAAACAGACCCATGATGATCGGAACCGGCCTTTCCGGCGCCTCCAGCGCCCGCGCTCTCGCCCTGGCCTTGTGCCTGGCGGGCCTCTCCGGCGGCGCCGGGCGGGCGCTCGCCGCCGACAATGCCGACGCGCAATGTTTCGCCCCGGCCAAGAACAGCGCCGGCATGGTGCAGCTTCCGGCCAAGAAGGGCCCGTACCGGATCGCGTTCGCCAACGGCTTCATCGGCAATGGCTGGCGGGTGCAGATGCTGCAGACGCTCAAGGCCTACGCCGCGCAGCCGGCGATCGCCTCGCAGATCAAGGAGCTGCGCATCGTCAGCGTCGGCACCGACGTGTCGGCGCAGATCGCGGCGATGGACAATTTCATCAGCGCCGGGTTCGACGCGATCCTGATCGACGCCAACAGCCCGACCGCGTTCAAGCCGGTGCTGCGGCGCGCCAAGCAGGCCGGGGTGGTGATCGTCAGCTTCGACAACACGCTCGACCGCGCCAAGGGCGAGAACGATCTGGTGCAGGTCAACCAGGACCAGGTGGCGATGGGCCGGATGGCCGCCGACTGGCTGAACGGCACGATGAAGCAGAAGAAGCACATCATCGAGGTGCGCGGCGTGCCCGGCAACAGCGTCGATCGCGACCGCCATGAAGGGTTCCGCCAGGGCATGGCGGGCGATCCCGGGCTGCAGATCACCGAGGTGGTCGGCAACTGGGACGACGGCACCGGCCAGAAGGCGACCGCGGACGCGCTGGCGGTCAACGGCGCGGTCGACGGCATCTTCACCCAGGGCGGCAGCACCGGCGTAACCCGGGCGCTGCTGGAGAGCCACAAGCCGCTGGTGCCGATCACCGGCGAGGGCGAGAACGGTTTCCGCAAGCTGATCGCCGCCCACGCCAAGGAGGGGCTGCTCGGCGACAGCGCCGGACAGTCGCCGGCGCTGGTCGCGGTGGCGCTGAAGGCGGCGCTGGCGACGCTGCAGGGCCACGCGGTGCCGGACGAGATCGCGGTGCCGATCCCGGAGGCCAGCTACAAGACGCTGGTCGCCGGCAAGACCTATTTCCCCGACCTCAGCGACACCTTCTTCGCGGCCCACGACTTCCCGGTCTGCGACATCAACCTGACGCCGCAGGAGATCATGGGGCACGACGCGAAATGAGCGCGGCGGCGCCGGCGCCTGGGCCTGCCGGAGGGCCAGCGAACGGGCGCCCGCCGCTGCTCACGCTGTCCGGCATCGTCAAGCGCTACGGCCCGACCGTGGCGCTCGCCGACGGTGCCCTGCGCTGCGAGGCCGGCACCATCCATGCGGTGATGGGCGAGAACGGCGCCGGCAAGAGCACGCTGATCAAGATCATCTCCGGCGTGGTGGCGCCGACCGAGGGCGAGATGTGCCTGGATGGCAAGCCGGTCAGGTTCCGCGGGCCGGCCGATGCGCAGGCCAACGGAATCGTCTGCGTGTTCCAGGAGCTTTCGCTGCTGCCCGATCTCAGCGTGGCGGACAATATCGGCATCACCGCGCCGCCGCGGCGCTTCGGGCTGATCGACCGGCGCGCGCAGCTCGAACAGGCCAGACGCCTGCTGGCAGAGATCGGCTGCGAGGGCATCGATCCGCGCGAGCGGGTGCGCGACCTGCCGCTGTCGCGCCGGCAGATGGTCGAGATCGCCAAGGCGCTCGGCCGCAAGCCCCGCGTGCTGATCCTCGACGAAGCGACCTCGGCGCTGACCGCCGACGACGTGACCCGCGTGGTGGCGCTGCTCAAGCGGCTGCGGCGGGAGGGCATGGCGATCCTCTACATCTCGCACCGCATGCACGAGATCCGCGAACTGGCCGATACCTGCTCGGTGTTCGCCAACGGCCGCCATGTCGAGAGCTTCGCCGCCGGCAGCCGCACCGAGGATCAGATCGTGCGCATGATGATCGGCCGCGAATTGTCGCAGATGTATCCGCCAAAGCCGGCACGGGCGCCGGACGGCGCGGTGCCGCTGCTGGAGACCCGCGACCTGGCCTGGGAGAACCGGCTGCGCGGCATCTCGCTGTCGCTGGCCAAGGGCGAGATACTGGGGCTGGGCGGGCTCGACGGGCAGGGACAGCGCGAGTTCCTGCTGGCGCTGTTCGGCTGCCTGTCGGGCGTGACCGGCGAGATCAGGATCGACGGCGCCCCGGTCGGCCTGCACAGCCCCGGCCAGGCGATGGGCGAGCCGCAGCGCCTGGCGCTGATCCCGGAGGACCGAAAGACCGAGGGGCTGATGCTGCCGATGACGGTGGCCGAGAACATCACCGCCGCCACCTTGTCGCACTGGCGGCGCGGCCCGTTCCTGAACGGCGCCCGCGAACGCCAGGCGGTGGACGAGATCGTGCGGCGGATGCAGATCAAGGCGGTGGTGGACCTGCCGGTCAGCACGTTGTCTGGCGGCAACCAGCAGAAGGTGGCGATCGGCAAATGGCTGCTGACCCGGCCGCGCGTGATGCTGCTGTGCGATCCGACGCGCGGCATCGATGTCGGCACCAAGCAGGAAGTCTACCGGCTGCTGCGCGAACTCGCGGCCGGCGGCACCGCGATCGTGCTCTACACCACCGACTATGACGAACTCATCGGCGTGTGCGACCGGGTGGCGATCCTCTATGGCGGGCGCGTCACCCGCGTCCTGTCCGGCGACGACATCACCGAGCAGGCGATCATCTCGGCGGCGCTCGATATCGGCACCGACCTCAAGGAAGCAGCGGCATGAGCGGTTCGTCGTCGCGTCTGTTCCTGCGCCACAACGCGCTGCCGCTGCTGGCGGCCGCGATCTTCGCGCTGATGTTCGGGCTGTATCTCGCCCTGCAGCCGAACGGCATCCGCACCGACGTGCTGATCACCGCCTCCAACAAGGGCGTGCTGCTGGCGCTGATTGCGGCGGCGCAGACCCTGCCGGTGCTGACCGGCGGCATCGACCTGTCGGTCGGCGCCATCGTCGTGCTGACCAACTGCCTGGCCTCGGTGATGCTGAGCGGCTCGCCGGCGCAGATCGCGCTCGGCGTCGCGGTCACGCTGGCGGGCGGTCTGGCGGCCGGGCTGGTCAATGCGCTGGCGGTGGTGGTGGGGCGGCTGCAGCCGATCATCGCCACCCTGGCTACCAGCACGATGTTCTACGGCGTCTCGCTGCTGCTGCGCCCCAATCCGGGCGGCGACATCGACGATGATTTCGCCAGCGCCGTGACCGGGGCGGTGTTCGGGGTGCCGGTCAGCCTGCTGCTGCTGCTCGCGGTGGTGCTCGGGCTGTGGCTGCCGTTCCGGTCGTCGCTGACCGGGCGCGGCCTGTATGCGGTCGGCTCGTCGGAGGCGTCGGCCTACATGTCCGGGGTGAAGGTGGTGCGCGCCAAGGCGTGCGCCTATATCGGCGCCGGGCTGCTCGCCGGCATCGCCGGGCTGCTGCTGACGCTGATCGCGGAATCGGCGCAGGCCAGCGCGATCCAGGCCGGCGACCTGACGCTCAACAGCATCGCCGCGGTGGTGATCGGCGGCACCTCGCTGTTCGGCGGCGTCGGCGGCATCGCCGGCTCGATCATGGGCGCGTTCATCCTGCGCACCATCGGCGACCTGTTGTTCGTGCTGAGCGCGCCGCCGCTCTGGCAGCCGCTGTTCCAGGGCCTGATCCTGCTCGGCGCGGTCAGTTTCAGCGCCCTGCCGGTGCTGCGCGCGCGCAACCGTCTGGAGACGTATCGGTGAGCGGTCCAGTGAGCGAGGCGCAGCCGGGGCTGGCGATCCAGGCGGGCCGCGCCCGGCGCTGGGCCGGGCGCATCGACCTGCCGCTGGCGGTGGCCAGCGCCTGCATCGTCGCGATCCTGATCGGCGGGTCGTTCTACAACAGCCTGTTCCTGTCGCCGCACTATCTGGTGCAGCAGCTGCAGGTGGCGTCGTTCCTCGGCATCGTCGCCGCCGGGTCGATGCTGGTGATCCTGCTCGGCCATATCGACCTGTCGGTGCCCTGGACGCTGACCACCGGCGCGATGCTGGCCACCGGGCTCGCCGGCGGCGATGTCGGCGGCGCGGCGGCGATCCCGATCGCGATCGGCGTCGGCGCCGCGATCGGGCTGGTGAACGGGCTCGGCGTGGCGTTCCTGCGGATCCCGTCGATGATCTTCACGCTCGGCGTCAACGCGGTGCTGCAGGGGCTGATGGTGCTCTATACCGGCGGCGCCGCACCGCCCTCCTCCGCGGTGCCGATCGTGCGCTTCCTGGCCGGCGGCCGGGTGCTGCCCGGCGTGCCGAACGCGATCCTGGTCTGGGCGCTGGTGGCGCTGTTCATGATCACGCTGCTGCGCGCGACGCCGTTCGGGCGCACCGTCTATGCGATCGGCAACCGCGAACGCGCCGCCTACCTGTCCGGCATGCCGGTGCGGCGCGTGGTCTGCCTGAGCTTCATGCTGGCGGGCGCCGCCAGCGCGCTCGCCGGCCTGCTGCTGACCGGCTATGCCGGCAAGGCGTTCCAGGGCATGGGCGACACCTACCTGCTGCCGGCGATCGCCGCGGTGGTGCTGGGCGGCACCAGCATCGTCGGCGGGCGCGGCTCGTATGGCGGCACCATCGTCGGCACCATCCTGATCGTGCTGCTGCAGAGCATGCTGGCGGTGATGCAGATGCCCGACGCCGGTCGGCAGATCATCTACGGGGTGGTGATCTTCAGCATGCTGCTGCTCTACGGCCGCAGCCGGGCCGGCCAGGCATGATCGCCGAGCGGCCGGGCGAGCCGATGATCGACCTGACGCACCGGCTGCGTCAGGGCATGCCGCACTGGCCGAACCACGCCCGGTTCGGGCTGGCGCTGGTGGAGAGCGTGGCGACCGGCGGCGTGTGCTGCCACCACGCGGTCTCGCTGGGCGAGCATACCGGCACCCATCTCGATGCGCCGAAGCATTTCCTGGAGCGCGACGGCGCGCCGATCGACCAGATGCCGCTCTCGGCGATGTTCGGCCGGCTGGCGACCATCGACGTGCCCGGGATGGCGCCGGGCGGGCTGGTGCCGCCGGAGCAGCTGACGCGCTGGGAGAGTGCGCATGGCGGGATCGCGCCGGGCGATGCGGTCGGGTTCCATTTCGGCTGGGACCGTCATTTCAGCGCCGATCCGGTCCGCTTCCTGGCCGGCTGGCCGGGACTGAGCCAGGCGCTGTGCGAGGCGCTGGTGGCGCGCGGCGTCAGGCTGGTCGCCACCGACTGCATCTCGATCGACAGCTCGGGCCAGGACGGATACGCCGCGCACTACACGCTGCTCGGCGCCGGCATCCTGATCGGCGAGAACTTCAACAATCTCGGCCTGTTGCCGCCGCTCTGCGCGGTCGCCACCCTGCCGCTGCCGATCGAGGGCGGCACCGGCGCGCCGATCCGGGCGATCGCCTTCCCGGACCGCGTCGCCTGAGGCCGGGCCGCGCGATCAGCTGTCCGGCAGCCCGAGCAGCCCGTCGCGCAGTTCGGCCGACGGCGCGGTGGTGCCGATGTCGGAATCGATGATCACCCGGCCGAACG
>CAZZZA010000003.1:0-69986 GCA_964658455.1 uncultured Lichenihabitans sp. | reverse complement strand
GGGTCCCAGATGTTGCGCAGGTCCACCACCACCCGGCCGCGCATCAGGTCGCGCAGCCGGACCGCCGGCAGGGCGCGGAACTCGTTCCATTCGGTCAGCACCAGCAGCGCGTCGGCATCGCGCGCCGCGTCGGCGGCGTCGGTGCAGTAGCCGATGCCGGCCGGCAGCAGCTTGCTGGCCGCCGCCATGCCGACCGGGTCGAAGGCGCGCACCACGGCGCCGTTCTCGACCAGGCGGTGGATGATCGGGATCGAGGGCGCGTCGCGCATGTCGTCGGTGCCCGGCTTGAAGGTCAGGCCGAGCACGGCGATGGTCTTGCCGTGCACGCTGCCGCCGCACGCGGCCATGATCCTGGCCCCCATCGACGCCTTGCGCGCCTCGTTGACCTGCACCGTCGCCTCGACCAGCCGCGAGGAGGCCCCGGCCTCCTGGGCGATGCGCATCAGCGCCTGGGTGTCCTTGGGAAAGCACGAGCCGCCATAGCCCGGCCCGGCATGCAGGAACTTGCGGCCGATGCGGCCGTCGAGGCCGATGCCGCGCGCCACGTCGTGCACGTTGCCGCCGACCTTCTCGCACAGATCGGCCATCTCGTTGATGAACGAGATCTTCATCGCCAGGAACGAGTTGGCGGCATACTTGATCAGTTCGGCGCTCTCCAGGCTGGTGAACAGGATCGGCGCCTCGATCAGGTAGAGCGGGCGATACAGGCCGCGCATCACCTCCTGGGCGCGTCCGGGCGGCGAGGCGCCGTCCGGCTGCCGGCCGTCGAGGCCGATCACCACCCGGTCCGGGCGCATGAAGTCGCCGATCGCCGAGCCCTCGCGCAGGAACTCGGGGTTGGAGGCGACGTCGAACGCCAGATCCGGCCGCACCCGCCGCACCAGCTCGGCGATGCGCCGCCCGGTGCCGACCGGGACCGTGGATTTGGTGACGATCACCGTATAGTCGGTGACGGCGCGGGCGACCTGCTCGCAGGCGGCGAACACATAGGTCAGGTCGGCATGGCCGTCGCCGTTGCGCGGCGGCGTGCCGACGGCGATGAACACCGCCTGCGCCCCGGCCACCGCGTGCGCCACATCGTCGCCGAACGAGAGCCGGCCCGCCTGGACGTTGCCCGCCACGAGCTCCTCGAGGCCGGGCTCGTAGATCGGGATGCGCCCGTCGCGCAGCATCGCCAGCCGGCCGGGGTCGGTCTCCACCACCCGCACCTCGATGCCGAACTCGGCGAAACAGGCAGCCGACACCAGCCCGACATAGCCGCCGCCGATCATCGCGATATGCATCTTGCTCTCCGGGCTATTCGACGGGCGTGAACTTGCTCAGGCTCGAGATCCAGTAGAGACCAATGAGATCGATAAATACAACGCTCAGCATGGACTCAGGCGATTTGATGGGGGCTTGTCGAAGCGAGGGGGCTATAATACTGGCTTGGACCAAGGGAGCGGAAACGGCCGCAGACTGTAGCCGTCAGTCATCCGTTATCAGTCGAACCTGGCCGCTTAGCCAGGCACAACGATATGGAGCTCGCTTCCATACGCGGGAACCATGCCAAATGCGTCGGTACTGTTGGTCTTACCTTTCCAGCTTGCGCCAAGCACATAGACCAGACCGCCGCTACCACCCGCCGGTTGCACCGACACCACATGGTTCCCCGGCGGCAATTTCTGGTGGATCGAGACTGCCTGCGGGCCGGCAGTCCGATCAGCGACGATCAGGAGCGCGGTTTCGACGACATGGCCATCGACGCTGATCGATACTTTCTGGTCTGGCGCGCCGGCATCCTTCGCAAGATACAGGGTCTGCGGAGACATGGCCTGCCGAAGCGCCACCAGTTGTGGCCGGGCGATGCCGTCGATCGGGTCGAGGCGCATCGGATAGTTCGGCTTCCACCAGGGGCCCGCACCCCATAGCGTGATCCCCCAGAACACGTCAGGAGCAGCCGACACGCTGGCGAGCATGGTGGTCAGCGCGCCCAGGCCGATCGGATCGGCGGGACCACCGGTTTCGCCCAGGAACAGGCGGATGCCGGTCTGGCGCGACCAGGCAATCGCTCCGCTCAAACGGGCGGCACCGATTGCCGTTGACTCGACGGGCTTGCGGTAGGTGCCGGTATTGTCCGGGTCCAGGTAGGAATGCAGCTCCAGCACCCAGTTCCGGTCCGGATCGGTAATCTGGCCGACATACGGGCGATCCGGGCTGATGTCGGCGGCAGAACTCCAGTGCGCGTGTGGCACCAGGACAACGCCGTGATAGCCGGCCTGGCGCATCGCCGCGATGGCGTCGTTCCAGATCGGCGCGTAGGCGTCATCGCTACCGGTATGCGGCTCGTTCATCAGGCCGATGGCGAGGCCGTCGGTCTGGAATGCGGCCGCCATCCGCCGCATCATGTCGACGTAGTCGGCACGCGCGGCGGCATCGAGCAGGATGTCGCGCGGCGTTCCGTCCTTGTCCATGAAACCGTAGCCGTGCGGATCAAGGACCGTGACCGCACCGAATGCACGGTCCTTGTCGATGATCGATTGCAGCACCGCCGTGAACACCGGATCCAGCGCGCCGCCGGGAACGGGCACCAGACGGGCGATCTGGAACGGCAGTCGGACAAGCTGAAACCCTTGCGACAGGTAGTAGGTCGGGTCGGGAACGGCGTAATTGGTTCCAGCTTTCGCACCTTTGCCGAACTCGAGCCCGCTATCGTTGACGCCCCACAGCGTATCCCGACCAGACGGCGCGGCCGCCACGGTGGTGCAAAGCGACAACCCGATCAGACCCAGTCGTGCAAGCCAATGCATGCGCTCTCCTCCGGCGGATTGCCGCGTCGCCAGTCCGACCGAACTTAGGAGACCACAGCTTGGGACTCAAAGGACAATGGCCGGCAATGTGGGGAATAGGCGGTCCGGCCTCAGGCGTCTATGCAGGGCGCCGCGCTAGTAGGAAGGCCCAGTCAAGGTGAGACAGCAGGTACAGTGGCTGACGGATTTCGGCGATCAGGCAATCATCCTGCCCGTCGGGTTGGCGGTATTGACGCTCCTGCTGATGTCGCGCTGCTGGCGCGGCGGGCTGTGCTGGTTTCTGACGCTGGGCGGCGTGCTCACAACCATGCTGGTGCTGAAACTGGCGGTTGGTGCCTGCGGATGGGTGTTCGGCCTGACGACGCTGCAAAGCCCGAGCGGTCATACCGCCAGCGCGACGATGGTGTATGGCGGCCTGCTGACCCTGCTGGCTCCCAGGCTCCGGATCTTCACCTGCCTCCTGGTATTCTGTGTGATCGCCGTCATATTCGCTGCTTCCCGATTGATTTTGCACGATCATACCCTGGCCGAAGTAGCGGTCGGCGGCACGGTCGGGATTGCCGGCGTGCTCTGCTTCCGGATCGCGCTGGGCCCCGCGGCGCGGCGTCCAAATCGAGTCATTCTTGCCGCGCTGGTGCTGGTCGTGATGGTGCTGGCTCACGGCACGCGTCTGCAGGCCGAACAGGATATCCACGCGGTCGCGATAACCCGGCTGCGGGCGATGCTGTGCCCGATGCCGATCGGTGTCGCTACAGGCGCCGACGCAGCGCCCGCACCGTCTGGCGGAGCATAAGGGCCATGAAGCCCGGATCGTGCAGGCTCCGACGGACCAGCGGCATAAAGGCGCGACCACGCACCGCGCTCGAGAAGAAGGCGGCGTCGTCGAGTTTGCCGAGACCCTGCGCGCGGGCGCGGAGCAGCCGGACCAGCTCCGGATCCCCGGCGATCCGCTCGTCCCGGCTTAGCGCCAGCGCAGCGTCACGCAGGGCGTTATAGGAGACATTGGTGCGGCTCAAGCCCGATGCCCTCCTGCTGATTGCGCCCTGTCGCTGGGTATAGAGATAGAGCGGCAACGGCAGCAGCCGGAACCGGGCGCCGGCCAGCAGCAGATCCACCACCAGGCGGAAATCCTCGCCATGGCGGATCGCCGGGTCGTAGCGAACGCCATGGGCGCCAAGCATGTCGCGCCGGAATATCGGCTTCAGCAGACCCCAATCGAAGCCTTTTCCGTCCGCAAGGTTGTGCGCAAAGTAGTCGCGCATGCTGATCGGCCGATCCAAGATACGGCTGTCCCCGAGGCCGGCGCCTGTCACGCGTTCCGCCACCGCGTCGTAGTAGGCGATGTCGTCGGCCACCAGATCGGCTTCGGTGCGAACCGCGAACGGGATCAGCGCTTCCAGCCGGCCGAGCGCGAAAGCATCGTCTGCGTCGAGTACGGCAACCCATTCGCTGCTGGCAGCGGCGATGGCGGTATTGCGCGCCGCAGACGGGCCGCCGTTTCTTGGCATGGTCAGCAGACGCAAACGCGGCTCGGTGCGGGCGATTTGCTCCACCACGGCCCGTGTGCCGTCGGTCGAGCAGTCATCGACCACGATGATCTCGGATGCCGGCAAGGTCTGCGACAAAGCCGAATCGATCGCACGCGAGACGAACGACTCCGCGTTGAAGGTCGGGATGATGATTGCGACGCTCGGTCGATCGGTCACGGGGCAAGCCCTGCGACACGGTCGTAGAGCCGTTCCAGCGCGGCTGTGTTGCCGGCAAGATCATGCTGGGTGGCGACATAGGCGGGGCCTGCGGCCGACATCGCGCTGGCCAGGTCGTCGTCGGTCAGCACACGGATGAGGTGTGCGGTCAGGGCGGCGACGTCGTGCTCGGCGAAGGCAAAGCCCGTACGCCCGTTTAGGATTCCCTCGGTGGCGCCGCCGCGCGCCGATGTCACCACAGGCACGCCGCTGGCCTGGGCTTCCAGGATCACCAGCGGCAGACCCTCGGCGTCGCCGCTGTCGGCGGTGACGCTGGGCAGGCAGAACACCCGGGCTTCGCCGAGCAATGCCTGCGCCTGCGGCCGCAAGAAAGCGCCGACGAAACGGACGGACGGCAGTCCGGCGGCCTGCGCCTCCAGTGCCGGCCGTTCCGGTCCGTCGCCGGCGATCACCAACTCGGCGTCGGGCAGGGACGCGCGAAGCCGCCCGAACGCGTCGATCAGGATGCGTGCGCCCTTCTTCTCGACCAGCCGACCCAGGAACAGGATGACCTTGCCGCGCTCGGCGATCGGACGGCCGGTGCGCTGGAACTGCGTGGTGTCGATGCCGATCCGCTGCACATGGATGCGGCGCGGCGGCAGGCCGTTGGCGATCGCCGCCTGTCTGATGTTTTCCGACACCGCAGCGAAACTGACCTGCTCCTGCTGCGCCAGGCGGGCCAAGCGGGCCGGATAGTGTTTCCAGCGCCGTCCGGCGCGGCCCGACGCGAACCAGCCCATGCGTGTGGTGACGTCGGACCCATGCAGCGTGACCAGCAGCTTGAGACCGAGCCGCCGGGCGACAGGCCAGGCCTCGACGCCGTCGAAGCCGAAATGGGCGTGGATCAGGAGCGGCCGGACCTGGCGCACGAGGCCGCACATGCCGGGCCGGGGAAGATCGAGCCGGCGGAAGGCAAGCCCGGACACGCGCTGCGTCAGGGTCGGCCGGCCGGAATACAGCGTCGAGACAGCAAGGTTGCCGAGCGGCAGGGCGCCGATCGCACGTTCACCGACCAGCACCGGTCGCCAGCGGGCGAGCGCCAGGGCCTGGTCGCGCACGAAGGTTTCCGACAACGGCAGGATCTGCGTGCGATAGATCGCGACCACGCGGGAGGTGCTGTCGGAACCGGCTGGATTGTCTGCCGCCACGAAGGTCTACTTCCAGGACGAGGTTATCGGGATCGCGGAAAGCTTGCCCCGGCGGCAGGCACGGTCGCTTCCGGATGTCTCGCGGCCGAATCGCCGGATCAGCGGTGCCAGGATGACGCCGAGCATGAAGTCCTTCTTCATCGCCTTTCCACCGAACGTCCAGAAACCCTTCTCGCTGTAGGCATCGGCACGAAGCAAACGAATGAACGCCGCGCAACGCCTCGGCAACGTCGCGGAACAGACCAGGGCGCGGTCGGCATAGAGTGGCGTCAACGCATGCCAGGCAGACGCGGCCTCGGCGGCATGCCAGCGCCAGGCCGGGTCCGGGAGAACGCCATCGGAGAGCCGGTCGAACAACGCCGCGTTACACGTAGCGACGCGCGAGAGATAGCGATAGGTCGCGGATCGATCCTCGAGCCGGTAACGCCAACGATCGATCAGGCTCGGACGCGTTCGCTTGCCCGAACCGATTGTGTTGCCTCCATGCAGACGATACTCCGTCAAGATCTTGTCGAGATAGGCCACCGGTCCCAGAGCGCTGGCGATCAGGAAAAAGAAGAGATCGTGTCCCATTGGCTCGTCATGATGGTGATGATCGATCATGGCCGGCCAGTGATCCTTCGTGACCAGTAGAGAGGCGCGGAAGGTTTGCGTAAAGCCGTAGGAAAAACTCCACGGCGGCAGGCTCAGACGGGCAGCGTGGTCGGGGATCGGCGGATCGGCGTAGAAAGGGGAGATCGGCTTTCGCTGCGCATCGACCAGCAGAGCGTTGTGGAACACCAGCAGCACATCGGGGTCCGCGAAGCAGACCGCGACGTCGGCAAGATTGTCCGGCAGCCAGATATCATCCTGGTCGCAGAACGAGATCAGCGTGCCCGTGCAGAGTGCTGCAGCGTGCATAAAATTGGCGCGGTAGCCGAGCCGTTGTGGATTGCGGTGAATATGCACCGGAAACGGTGAATCGGCGGCAAAACGCTCCAGGATCGCCAGGGTGTCGTCGCTGGACCCGTCGTCGGTCACCACCAGTTCCGCCGGCAGCAGACGCTGCGCCGCCAGGCTCGCGAGCTGTTCGGCCAGATAGGCTGCGCCATTATAGGTGGCCATCGCGATCGAGATCGGCAGCGCTGCCGCTGGGCGGCTGGTAGATGTCTCGCTCATGCCGGGAGCCTGATGTCGGGAAAACTGCCTGGCGTCAGGATCCGGTCCACCACATCTGGCCAGGACGGGGAGATGTCGGTGATGGGGTGCTGGTTGGCGAGCGCTGCCTCGATCGCCTGTTTGATCGAGCCTGCATCGCCCGGCCGGTAACCAAATCGCCCTGGCGCTCCGCCGGTCGCGAAGTCGGGACAGACCGCGGGAAGGCCGAACAGGCCGAACTGTCGCAACTTCAGCGAGGTGTCGATCAGGTAGCGCGGGGTGCTGGCGTCCCGATACGGGGCGATACCGAACGCCGCATGTTGCAGGTAGGGCAGGGTGTCGGCGAATGCCATTTCGGGATGGATGACGATATTGGGCGCCGCCAGGCGCGACGCAGCCTTGCCGGCGCCGATGACGTGGAACGACAGCGCCGGGAACAGCGGGGCGGCGATGGCGAAGAACGATGCGTCAAACAGCATCGAGCCGACCGATACGCAGGCCGTGCCGCCGCCATAGGGGTCGGGGTAGCGGCCGGATGCGATCGACCGGTCGATCCCATGCGGCACCAGGATCGCGTTGCGCAGATGTGGCATGCCGTCGGCGAGAAAGCGCGACGGCAGTCGCACGGTGTCGATCTGGTCGTAGTGACGGGCGAAATCCTGCCTGATCGTGCGCGCGCAGCCGACCGTCTCAAGGTCGTCGGAGGCGAGATAAATGATGCGGGCGTGCGGATTCAGCCGGCGGACATCGGCGATGAAAACCGGGGCCATGCCGGACTCGATGAAAACGATGTCGGCCTCGCGGAGCCATCGCCGCGGCGTCGATGGCAGCATCAGGCGATAGAGCCGGAACAGCGCTCGCTCGAGCGGCAGCAGCCGGCGATGCCGAAGCGAGAACGGATGCCAGCTCTGCCGCCATAGATAGCATGCCACGCCGTCCTGCTGCTCGACGCGATTTGCGCGATCCGCCAGATTGGCGCGCGTGTCGCCGCGGCGCTCCGACAGGCGCGAGAGGCCGATCGAGAAAAACCGCACATCGCCGCGCCTGGCACACTCTGCGGCGATGAAATGTATGCTGGCTTTCCGCAGGCTGCGAAAATCATGGACCGATATGAAAAGGAAATTCGTCATAAACCTGACAATTCCCCTCCGGAGGTGCACGGACGGGTTTCAAGCTGCCCGGGGATCGGCTTTTATGCAACGTCATATCAGGGATCGGTGATCAAGCGGCCTTTCCTTGCCTAAACGGTGTCGATGTCGAGTTCAAGCGGGACGAAGTAGGTGGCATGAGCGGAACGCAGACAGTGGAAATCCCGTTCCAGGCGGCCGTTGCTCGACCAGTGCTGATGCCACGGGTCGGGCTGCTGGGCGGCAGCGGCGGGTTCCTGGTGCTGGTGGCCGGGCTGTTCAATCTCGGCCTCTGCTTCATCAACACCCGCCATATGCTCCACGTCACCAACGCCGTGGTGGTGGTCGCCGAGCTGGCGATCCTGGCCCTGGCGGTGTTCATGGTCAGGGATCGCCTGTCGGTTCCGGCGGCCAAAATCTGCCTGCTCCTGGCCGTCTGCATGGTCGGCCTGAAGTTGATCAATCCCGGGCTCGACCTGAAGATCCTGCACGATCTGCTGGTCATGTACGTCTTCTACCTGCTGGGAACGATGGCGACGGTGCAGGCGGGCACCAGGGTGGTCTGGCTAATGATGGCGATGGTGGTCGCGGTCGGCCTGTTCGAGCTTCTGGCGCCGACACTGTTCGGCAGCCTGTTCGACGTCTGGTCCTATTATGTCGATAAAGGGGTCATTGCCACCAGCACGGTCAATTACGGCAATACCAGCCAGTTCATCAGCAGCAACCGTGGCTCGGTCGAAGCCCGCACTTTTCTGGGGTCGGTGTTCGGCACCCATCGTGCGTCGTCGATCTTCCTGGAACCGGTATCGCTGGGCAATTTCGCGGTGCTCGTGTTCGCCTGGTGTCTCAGCGTCCGGATCGGTTCGGCCGCCTCCCGGCTGTTGCTCATCGCGCTCGCGGCCTTATGCGTGGTGATGGGTGACTCACGCTTCGCGGCCGGGTGCTGCGTGATCATGCTGGCAGTTCGATCCACACCGTTGCACCGCCTGCCGGTGGTGGTGTTGGGCCTGCCGTTGCTGGCGATGCTCGGTCTCCTGATGGCAGGGTCGCTGCACGAGATGCCCGGGGTGACGCCGTCCATCATCGGCGACAATTTCTCTGGCCGGTTGCTATTCTCCGGCCGCCTGCTCAACTATTGGCACCTGTCGCAATGGTTCGGCCTCACCCCGTCTCAGGTCTATACTTCCGACACCGGCTACGCCTACCTGATCAATAATCTGGGGCTGCCCATCGCGCTCGGCATGCTTGCGCTATTCGCCTTCCATCCCGCACGTAGCAGAGAGGCGGCTTCGATGAAGGCGCTGATCGCGGTCTACGCTGCGACCTCGCTCTGCATCGGCGCCAACATGTTCACGATCAAGACGGCGGCTTTGTGCTGGTTTCTTTACGGAGCCACGAATGCGGTCGGTGCCCGGTTCGTCCCGGCTAGAACAGCCTGACCAGCAGATAGACAAAGGCGCACCAGAACGGCACCACCAGAGCCGCCGCGACCGCCAAGCCTCGGAAGAATCCGGCATTTGAGGCGGCATTTGTATCCGATGGTGCCCGTCTCGGCGCCTGAGCCCGAGCCCGCAGGGCGTTCGGCAGTTCGGCTGCGGCGAGGGGGGCTGTCAGTCCGCTCATGATGCCAGGGTCCGGTTGTGGAGATCATCAGGCGAGGATAGGAACAGAAATTTAACAAAATGTTAAGAAGCAATCGCCACAGCGGTGAGGCGAGGCGACAGCGATATCATCCCGCCGGTCCGATGCACAGCGAATTCCATTTGGTAGGCCAGAATACAGTTCGTATATCTCTTGTGCATTGCAGCAAAGAGAGTTTTTGCAGTGCAGTAAAGCGATTGTAGAATACTCGGGCTTCAGGCCGATGCTGCCAATCGCCGGCCGAGTTGTTGCGACGGACGCTCGATCAGGCGGTAGCATCCGGTTGCCAAGAGCAGGCACAGCGCGGCCACACCAACGAGGCTTGCCACGCGAACCGGAAGCGGCTGCTCAGCCAAAGCCGGCGCGAATGCCCAACTAAAGATCTGGATTACGAGAAAATGCGTCAAGTAGAAAGAGAACGAGATCTTTCCGAGGAATAACACCGCTCGAGATTCAAGTATCGCGTTGATCGGCCCCAGTCGATAGGCGAGCCCGATCACCAGCGCCGCGAAGCCGAACGCATCGAGCACCGGTAGCACCGGGAGCAACAGCGTCGCAGCAATGAACAAGCAGGCCGCTATTGTCAAAGAGGCTGACCAGCCTTCCGAGCGGGTGTCCGCCAATTGGTAATAACGATGCAGCGCAACCCCGGCGAAGAAGCAGAAAAACATCCTGACCGCGCCGAAGGTGCCGGTCGGATTGTTGTTGGCGTGATGGAAGACCAGGAGCAGCAAGGTCAGCACCGACAGGCTGAGGGCGGCCCAGCCGACGCATCGCACTGCAGACCGCTCTCGCATCATCATGAAGGCGAGCAGCGGGAACAGCAGGTAGCCAAGCACTTCGGCGCTGAGTGTCCAGGAGACAATGTTCCACTCGCCCAGTTTCAGGACTGTCCAACTCTGCACCAGCAACAGCGTCTGCACGAAACCCGCAGCTGAGAGATTATGCGCCTTGTAGGCCTCTCCGGCGGTGGCGTAGGCCCGCGCGGACTGAACATAGCCGGGCGCCGTCGACACAAAGACGAGCAGGGCCAGCAGCACTGCGGTGTTCAGCGGGTAGACCCTGAAGAAGCGGGTGATCGCGAAGCGTCGGACGGCTGCGTGGTCGGGCGCCGCGAACTCGACGGCATGAACGTGCATAAGAATGAAGCCTGACAGCACGAAGAACAGATCGACGCCGCGAAATCCATTGAACAGGAAGAGCGACTGCAGCAGCCATGGCGCATGCAACGTGCTCGCCGCAAGCTTGGTGCCATGCGCAAGGAACACCCAGAGTGCGGCGACGCCGCGCACGCCAGTCAGGCTCGGGATGCTTGAGCGGGCGGGCGGCATGCCGGGCAATAATCAGAAATAGCGTTCGTAGACGGTGACCACGTCGCCTGGTTCGAGGAAGGAGTCGCGGCGGATCTTGCCTTCGACGGCCTGGCCGCCGTGCGCCTCGCTCCGTACGTCGCCGGCGTAACTGGTCACCGCGCGATAGGTGAACCCGCCGGCCAGGGCTGCCGCGCTCAGCATGGTGATCCCGGGCTGATAGGGATACTGGCCAGGATGATTGACCTCGCCCAGCACGAAGATCGGCCGATACTGCAGCACCTCGACCGAGACGCTCGGATCGCGCAGCAGCTTATGATCGCTCAGGGATGCGGTGATCGCCGCGGCGAGCTCGGTCGCGGTGCGGCCGCCGGCCTGCAGCGTTCCGATCAACGGGAAGGCGATCATGCCATTGTCGCCGATGGTGAAGGTGTTGCTAAGCTGCGGCTCGTTGTAGGTGATTGTCCGTATCTGGTCACCCGGCCCCAGCTTGTAGCCGAGATTTTGTGCCGGCGGCAAAGGCGGCAGATCGGCACCCGGCGTGCAGCCGGCAAGTGCGATGGCCGACACCAGCACGCCGGCGGAGAGATGAAGGCGGACTTTGTGGTAAAACATGCTGACGTCACCGGGCAGGAGGTAGGGAAGAATTGTCGGGATAATGTTCGCTATTCGGAAATTGTCGCACTGAGCACGACACTGTTCGAGGTGAAGGTGGTCCGGCCGCCGCCATAGACGACAGCGTTGGTTTCGCTCGTACTGCTGACAGCGCTGTTGCTGTAGCCATAGGTCAACGCCGCCTTCAGAAAACGATTGATATCCCAGGTCGCAGTGGCACCGAAATGAAGCTGGGTCTGATCCACGCTTGCGCTTGTGCTGGTGCCGGACTCCGACGCGCTCTGGCCGATCTCGGCATAGCCTCTGAGGAAAACGTCGCGTCGTAACTCATGATCGTACTGGAGCCTGGCGTCGGTTATGGTCTGGTTCCGGGCAAACGGTGACGCAGGATCGTCGAACCGGCGCGAGACTGAGGCGGTGAGGGTATCGAGGCGAGACGGTGTCCAAACCGCATCAAGCTCGACTGTCGGAGTGGTCGCGGACGCGGTTCCCGGCGCCTTGAAGCTGCGGTTTTCGACACCCACCAGGGCACGATATTCGACCAGGCTGTCGCTTCGGAAATCCAGGCCGCCAAACCCGGCGACATCTGTATAATCGTTGCCGATCGTGCCTAGTGCCGCGGAGAACTGCGCGCCGGCGCCGCGCAGCACCGCGACCACCGCATTGCCGGTCGACAGCTCATAGCGCCCGGTCAGCGTTCCCGTTTCCTCGCGATGACTGAGCGAGTCGTAATTGATTTGCGGTGTGCCGCTCGATTTGCCGAATGCGAAATTCTCAAATTCGAAGGAAGGATGCAGACTGAAGCGTCCTGACAGCGCGGTGTAGCCGATCCTGGCGTCATCGACTGAATACGGCACTGGCGTGACAACACCGAAGACACCCAGATCTGTCGCTGCCAGATGCAGGCCCAGATGCGAATACGCCAGGTCGGCCGCACCCCTGCCTATTGTGAGGGAGCCGCCGGCGGCAGCGGTCCAGTTGGTGTAGCTGGCGCTCGGCAGGTCGAGATAGCGATTGTCCGCCACGGTGAACGAGGCGGCAATCGCGTTGCGCGTCCAGTCCGACCTGATCTGCAGCGAACCGTTGGTATTGACCGACGCGCTTCCGGAGCCCGGGATACCGAGTGTGTTTGAGTTGTAGCCGACGCCTTCGCTGAGGCGGGGGTTGATGACGAAACTGTCGATCTCGACGCCCTGCGGCCGATCCTGGTTCTGCTGACGGGCCACCACCGACGCGCTGAAATCCGCGCTGTAGCCGGGAATGTCGGACGGGAAATACTCCTGCGCGAGTTGGGCATGTGCTGCACACGGCACCATGGCGCCGCCGCCGAACAGCCACGCTGCGGCAAGACGGCGGACTACGCCGCCCCGTCCGCGCCCGGGCCTCACGTCGCATCCCCGTGCCTGATGATCGGGGAAGCGGTGCGCAACCGGTTGCCGCGCCTGATGACGGCCTCGCGCAAGGTCGGCTCGAGCAGCATCGCCGCGGTTAGGAACAGCATGAAAGCGATGGCCGCCTCGGCGGTGGCGACGATCATTCCCGGTGGCCACAGCAGGGCCGTCAGCAGACAGAGCAGCATCATTACGATCGCGGGGAGCAGACGCAGCATTTGTCGATCCACGCAGCCGCTGAGGATGAACAAGGCGATGCAGTTCAGGGTCACGCGAAGCGTCCAGGCAAGTGCCGCGCCGGGCAGCCCGAACAGCCGGATCAGCAGCCACAAGACGATGAAGAACGGAAATATCTCAACCATAGCCACGGTCGCGGTGACCCTGGGCCTGCCCTGCGCCTGTAGGAATCCGTAAGGCAGGAAGGCGACGCCGTTACTCCAGGCGCCAAAAAGCAGGATCGCCGCGACCGCAGCGGAGTCGTGCGCGAAGCGGGCGCCGATCCACAGATGCAGGAACGTACCCGAAAACAGGATCGCGGGACCGCACACGACGGCGAACCCGTATGCCAGCGCACTGGAGGCGCGCTGCGTTGTGGCCACCGCCTCGCTGCGATCCAGCCTAGAGATACGGGGAAACAATGTGCGGGCCAGCGCGGTGGCGACCACCTGCGAGCGCATCGCCAGGGTCATTGGCACCGAGTAGGTGGCCACCGCAGCGGCACCCAGGGTAGCGCCGACGATGAGCTGGTTAGAGGTGTCCAGGATCGGGTTGAGGAGGCTGGAGATGCTGACCCACGAGCCGTAGCCGAACAGTCTACGCAACCAGCCTAGATCCAGATCCAGCAAGCGCAGTGGCCGCTCCAGCCCTGCAACGACGAGGGCGCTCAAGCCCACCGCGGCGAGGCGAGTGAGCAAAGTGGCTGGGATCACCACTGCCAGGGTAGGGCCGAAAGCGTAGGCACACAGTAGCGGAATGATCTGGCCGCCCATGGTCGCGACCGCACCCAGTATATTGGAAAGCAGAAATTTTTCCCGTGATTCCATTGCACCAGTGAAAACGCCGTTGAGCATGCCCAGTGGCAGCATCGCCGCCATCCACGGATAGGCGTGTCGGGTTTCCTGCAGCAGGCTACCTGGAATCTTTACCACATGCAGCAGGATCAGCGCGCCGGCGCCGTAGAGAACCAATCCACCGATCACGCCCATCGCCAGGTTGGAATAGAAGGCGGTCATCAGAACGCGCGAGCGTTCGCGCGTATCGCCGTCGCCGATCCTGGCCAGCGCATTGGCCGAGGCGCGCGACATGCCGAAATCCAGGAAGCCGAAATAGCCGAGCAGCACCCAGGTGATGGTGACAACGCCGTAGCGGGCCAGACCGATCTCGTGGATATAGAATGGCACCGTGCCAAGCGAGGTCACGATTGGGAGCAGAGCGCCGACCACGTTGTAGCCGAAACTGGCCGAGAAGCCGGGCCGCCTCACGCGGGCACTCCTGCAACATCTCTGTAGAGATCGGTGTAGAGTGCTGCAACATGACGCCAATCGTAGCGCTTCGCCGCTTGGATCAACGCCGCTCGCTCGCTCTCCCGCCTTGCTGGATCTTCGGAGTGCGCCGCCAGTATCGTTTCTGCCGCCCCTCCGGGATCGTCGGCGTCGACAATTAGGCCGAGCCCGGTCTGCGTGACTAGCCGACGAAACGGGGTGATGCCGCTTAGAATCGGCAACAGACCAGCCGACATCGCCTCGACCGCGGCGATCCCGAAACCTTCATGCGCCGAGAGGCAGGCGAAGTAGCTGGCGTCGGCCAGCAGCGCGCGCAATTCAACATCGCTCGGCGACAGCTCGAAACGCACCGCGTCGGCAACGCCTGCGCTCCGCGCGGCGTCGCGTAGTTCGCCCGCGCTCTGGTCGGCATCGCGTCCGGCGATAAGCAACCGCCAGCCTGGATCCTTAGAGCGAAGTGCGCCGAGCAGCGCCAGCAGCGAAACGATCCGCTTATGCCGTGCGAACCTTCCAAAAGCGACGATGGTGCGGGTCGGCGTCCGCGCCGACGCATCGATGAATTTATCCTGATTGATCCCGTTCTCGATCACTCTGAGCCGTCGCCCGGCACGGTGTCGGAACAGATCGGCGTCGCTGTGGCTGCACGCGACCACCCGTGCGTAGGCAAGCAGGGATGCGCGGGTCACGCTGTCGAACCAGAGCCGTTTGCTGCGCGCAAACGCGGCACTGTGAAAGAAACCGCCATGGGTGGAGGCGATCATCGGACGCCGGTGCAGGGGCCGGGTCAGTGCGAGGAAATCGAAGAAGAAATCGATCGCATGCACGTGCAGCACGTGTGCCGAGCCAAGATGGGAAAGCACGGATGGCGCCAGCGGATATCGAGTCGAGCCACGCCAGGGGATGCGATGCACCGGCACACCGTCGACTGCTTCCTCTGTCGGCAGCACACCGGTCTGGCCGAAGACGCGGTCGAGGGTCAGAACGCGAGCATCGATGTCGCCCTGCGCGCGTTGCGCTCGCGCGATGCTGAGCACCGAATCCTCGAGGCCGCCGACCGACGGGCTGAACTGCCGGACGATATGGAGAACCTGCAACTCGGGAGCCTCAACCGCCATAGACGCGGTTGAGTAGTGCCAGCTCGCGGCGGCTGTAATCGTCGCCCAGTGTAAAGCCCGAGCGTTGGTTGACCATCGTCACGACCACGCCGGAGACCACCGCCCCGTAGGACCGTAGCCGGTCGAGACAACCCACCATGGCTTGGCGCGAGGTGTGTTCCCAGCGGCAGACGAAAACCGTCTGATCGGCGAGCCGTGCATAGACCAGGGCATCGGCCATTGCCAGCAGTGGCGGCGTATCGATCACGATCATCGCATAGCTGGTTTTCAGAACACCGAGCAATGATCGCAGACGGGTGATGTCGGCGGTCGTGAACGGATGAGTCATGGCGGTTCCGGCGGCGATGAAGTCGACCCCGGTATCCGGATCGGTCTGGATCACCTCCGAGTGCGCCGCCCGCCCGGCGAGCAAATCGGTCAAACCCGGCGCGTTGCGTCCCTTCAAATGCTGCATCAGCGACGCGCGCCGATGATCGCTATCGATCACCAGAACGCTCTGGCCGCCCTGACGCACCGCGATCGCCAGCCAGACCGCGAGCGTGCTCTTGCCTTCAGCCGGATTCGCCGAGGTGATCAGCACCGTTTGCGATGCATCCTTGGACGCCAGCAGCGAGAGTTGCGCCGCAAGTCCGCGGATGGTCTCACTCGTACGCGACAGCGGGTCGTCCAGCACATGTCGGGCGATACGCCGCCCACGTGCCAAGCTGAGCAGCGGCAGTGAACCCAGCACCGGAAGCTGCGCCTGCAAGCGCAACTGGTCGAGTTCCTGAAAGCCACGGGAGAAGTAGCTGCGTATCAGCACCGAAGCAGTCGCCAGAGCGAGCGCCAGCACGACGATGCCGAGCCCGAGCTTGGTCTTGTTGGGAAAGGTCGGACGCTGCGGCGCCGCTGCATGCGAGACGAAAGACACCGGCGCCTGCAACAAGGCCGCCCGGTCGACCACCATCTTGGCGCGGTCGAGGAAAGTCTCGTAAACTGTTCGCTCGCTCTGCGCTTCCTGGCTCAGACTGCGATAGGTCGCTTGCGGTGCGCTCTGGGTTCCTGCTTTGGCACGCAGCTGGTCGAGATTGTCGGTCAACTGGCGCACCGCGGCGCGCGCTGCGACCGCATCCTCGCGAATGGACACCACGGCGGCGCCGGTTTCGCGATTCAAGCCCGCTTGCGCGGCGGCGATCTGCTGGTCCAGCGCCCGGATCTGCGGGTGATTTGGACCGAGCTGCGCCGCCTGCTGATCGCGCGTGCTTTGCATCTGCATCAGCGCATTGGCCGACGCCACCAGGATCGGCTGCTGCGCCAAGCTCACGACGGCGCGGGCATTGCCGTGTTGCGCCGCGTCGCGAAGTGCATCCGCCTTCGCCTCGCTCGAGGCCAGCCTGGCCTGGGCGTCGCTCAGGCTGCCGGCGATCTCGGTGATCTGCCTGTCGATCAGCGGGTTGGCGACGGCACCGTCGCTGGTGTTGGTGAGATTGTTCGCGACATCGAAACTGTCGGCCCTCTGCACTGCATCGAGCCAGCGCTGCCTGAGCTGTGTAGTCCGGGCGTCGAGCCATTGCGTGACCCGGTTGACGTCCGCAGTCTGGCGATCGAGCGACTGGCGCTGATAATTCACCACTACGGCATTGGCGAGTGCCGCCGCCCGTGCGCCAGTCTTGGCGACGACGCTGATGTCGATCACCCGGGAATGCATTTCCGGCATCACGGTCAGGGTGGTCAGGAAGCCGTCGATCTGGCGTTGCAGCACCGAATCCGGATCCGTGGGTCCGGGCGTCGGGCAGAACAGGGTGACGCCAACGTGGCATAGCATCGCTCGCGGCGAGAAACCGGCTTCCTCGGGCAGCGGCGGGATCTGCTTGACCACCGAGGCGGCCACGTCCCGTGATTGCAGCATTGCCGCCTCGGTTGCCGGCCGGTCATCCTCGACCCGGTCCGGAACTTGCTGTCCGGAGGGGGCAAGCGGATCGGCATTCTGCGCTGCTATGGCGACCGTGGCGGTGGCGGTGTAGGTCGGTGTCAGAAGCAGCAAAACCGTAATGCCGATGGCGAGCGTCAGGATCGCGACCGCCAGGAACAGCCCCAGATGGCGGCGCCAGAGTCGCAGTGTCTGCCGTACTGCCTTCGCCCCGTCGGACCGGACCGTCGGAGGGGCAAGGATCAACTGCTCGTGGGTAATCAAACCGTTCACCGTACCGCCTGACTTGGTCTTATAGCTGAAGGGAAGGAAGTCGCCGACAGGGCCGTCATCGATGCCGCGCAACTATCGCGTAGCGCGCCAGGTAGAAGCCGAACACGGGGAGGCCAAGCAGATAGCGCCGCCAGAGTCGGCGCGGCTCGCGCACCAGCCGCACCAGCCATTCGAAGCCGGAATCGGCGATCCAGCCAGGCGGCCGCCGGACCCGGCCTGCCGCATGATCGACCAGAGCGCCGGCGGTGATGGCCACGCCCGGTTCGAGCCGGTCCCAGTTGTCCCATAACCAACGTTCCTGGCGCGGCATGCTCATCGTCACTAGCAAAATGGAGGGCGCCGCGCGGTTGATCCGCTCGACCAGCGCAAGCGTCTCGGGAGAGCCCGCTGTCGCATCGAAGAAGCCGTGATGAGTGCCGACGGTCCGGATACCGAAACGATCCTCGTAGGCACGCGCCGCCTTGGCGACGACGCCGGCCTCGCCGCCGAGCCAGAATACCGAACCGTGGTCTCCCAGCCGCTGCATGACGCTGGCAACCCACTCCGGTGGCGTGGCGCGGGCGATCGCGCGGCCAGTGAGCAGTCTGCAGGCAAGCTGGACCCCGGCGCCGTCGCAAAAGGCGATGTCCGCCGAGGCGAACATAGTCCGAAGCCAAGTCTGCGTCTGCGACAGCACTGCCAGATGCGCATTGGCGTTCACTACCAGCATCTTGCGGCGAGCCAATGCGGCATCGAGCACGTGGTCGGCGATGGCAGCGCCATCCAGATCCTGCAGCGCAAGGCCCATGACGACAACGCGCGGAATGGCCAAGTCCGGCTCAGAAGGCATGGGGGCTCACGATCTCGCGAATGATGGTCAGCCAGATGATCTTGACGTCAAACCACATCGACCAGCGACGGATATAGTCCAGATCGTAGCGGACGCGCCGCTGAAGGTCATCGGTAGTAACCAGTTCACCGCGCGCGCCATTCACCTGCGCCCACCCAGTAATGCCGGGCTTGACTTGATGCCGGATTACGTACTCCGCTAGCGCATCGTCCAGTAGCTTGCCGCCGGCCCTAGTATGCGGTGCGTGCGGCCTGGGGCCGACCAGGGACATATCGCCACGCAGCACGTTCAGGAGCTGCGGCAACTCGTCGATGCTGAGCCGGCGGAGCCATTTGCCAACGCGGGTGACACGCGGATCGCCGCGCGAAGTCTGTCGCGCCGCCTCGAGGTCGGTCTGGTCTATATACATCGACCGAAACTTGAAGACCGTGAACGGGCGATTATTGAATCCCTGGCGCGGCTGGCGGAACAGGACTGGCCCGGGGGAATCGAGCCTGATCGCTGCGGCAACAAAAAGCAGTAACGGTAGCAAGAATAGCACTGCCAATGTAGCCGCTACCAAGTCGAGCGTGGATTTGGCGAACAGTTGCCATTCGGTCAGCGGCCGACGCTGCAGCACCATGAGGGTCAGCGGCCCCAGCGTCTCGGCAGGGAGCATCATGTCCGGCCCGTGCACCAAGTATGGCATGATGTAGACATCGGCCAGGATGCTGCGCATCCGCCAAGCTAGGCGCGATACTTGGCGCTCATGGCCTTCCGAGGCAGGCAGAACAATGATGACGCTGTGAAGCCGATGTTCACGGCTAAGCGCGACCAGGTCGGTCATCGAGCCGTCGACCGGTGGTTCATTGGGCTTGCGTGCGCCGTCGTCGAACACGCCGACTAGATTGAAGCTGTTGCTGCCCTGGCGTCTGAACAGGGCAGCGATCCGGGATGCCTCGGTTCCGTAGCCGACGATCGCGATCCGCCTGGCGAGACGCCCCTGGATCGCTGGACGCGCCAGGATCGCCATCCCCAACGCCCTTATCGTCGAGATCGCCACGACCGGCCCTGCGCCGATCGGGAGTCCAGCGGCGATAGCGGGTTCGCTACGCCAACCGAGACCCCAAAGGATCAGAAATTCTACGCCGAGCGCCATCGCCAATGGCGGGGCGAGGTAGCGCATCTGCCGACCCGGCAGTGTCACGCCCGGATATGACAGGAGCGCCTGGTTCTTCGGAAACAGCAAGAAGATAAGTACGCCGACCGCGCCGGCGACCTCCAACGATTCCGATCTTAGCCGTTCTGTTGCCTGGCTGATCAGGAACACTGCAAGGCAGGTCACCAGAACGAAAGCCGCCGCGTCGGCGAACCTTACCAGTCGCGAGACGATCGGATTGGCGTGGGAATAGGCTGTGATGCTCTCGGCCGGGGGCACCGTGGCGCCGGACCGAACGCTACCCGCCACACCGATCCCGTCCTCGCGATGGGTTGCCTCTTGCGTCATGCGAAAATCTGTTTCCGGGCGGAGGCATGGCCCTTAGGCACACGCGTCCAAGACAGGCGCCACAAAGACGCCGAGCGAGAAGTGAAGATTTCGCACCAGTAAGTCCTTCTGAAAAAGCGAGGTCTATCCAAGGCACGCACGTTGAAGCTAACTTTTCGTGCGTGTCGTGGTCAAACTTTTTTGCACCACAACATCTGCAAGAACGGTGGGATATTCAATCTTCCATGAATATGTGACGCACCTAGCCGGCGATCTTTCTCATGTCGAGGTTGTATTCCAGAGAAAGAGACAACCGCAAGTCTCTAAGTGCACAAAACTCGCGTTACCGATCCATTGACGTTTCCAAGCAGCGTACGTTTATCAAGTAACGCTTGGCGTTTTGATGACTACTCTGGCGGACAAGTAGAACATCATAATGCTCGACAACTCGTTATTTTTTCGTTAAAAGCTGTACAGTAAGGCTGTTAGTGGCCTCAATTAGCGTTCGAGTATCGTAGATATGGATCCTCTCGTCGAGGACAGGGCGTCCGTTCTGTCGAGCGAAACCGGAGCGGCCGACCTCTCATTGTCCGGCGAAGCGTCTGAAGGGCCTGGTGCGCTCGTAGCAGACACTCTCGTCATGCTAGCCAACCGGTTCCAAGCGGCGGTGCCGTTCCCGCACGTGGTGATCGACGGACTTCTCGACGCCGGGGCTTTGGAGGCCGTCTTAGAATCGTACGCGCTTGTCGCTGCCCAGGGCTGGCACACCCAAGACGGTCCGTTGCAATCGAAGCGCCGAACAAGGCACGACGCCCCCTTGCCCCCGGCGGCACAGGCCTACTTCGATTACGTGAATTCCGGACCATTCATCCGATTTTTGTCGTCGGTGTCAGGGATCGCCGACCTTATTCCCGACCCGGCGTTGTACGGCGGCGGGATGCACGAGGTCGGCGCTGGCGGCTATTTCGAGTTACATGCCGATTTTCCCCGGCATCCGAGAACCCGGCTGGAAAACCGCCTGGCGGTGATCACCTACCTTAATCACGGCTGGACGTTGCAAGATGGCGGCGCACTTGAATTCTGGCGGAGGGATCCGCTGGCCTGCGCGAAGACGCTTTTGCCCAGCTTTGGCAGGACGGTGATCTTCGCGCAATCAGCCGATGCGCTGCACGGCCACGGTGCGCCGGTTAGTCGACTGGCCGGACGGCGTGCCTTAGTTTCTTATTACTACACCAATGGCACGCGCACGCCGTCCCTTGGTGAGAGTCTGCCGACGACCTATTTCCGCCGTCAGGGTCAGTCCCTGATGCAGCAGACGGAAATCGTCTCCCGTCAGCTATTGCCGCCGATCCTGTTTCCCGTCGCCAGACTGGTCCGTGCGCGGTTGCTGCCGGTCGCGACCAGAGCCCTGCGCCCCGGGGATCCGCGATAGAGCCTCGCTGCACCATGAGCCGAGTGCGATGTTTGCCGCTGGCAATGCCGCAGACCGCGATCGTGGGGCGTGACACCAGCAGCAGGGCTATCACTCGAGCGCATGACCTGACCCTGCTGTCACGACCTTGGCGCCTGAAGCGAAATTCCCTTCCACGACCGGTTGCGATGGCAGGCTAGCGTCCGCCGACCGCCGCTCCGCGTATCCCTGGTCCCGGGAAAAGAATCGGACCGAGCGTCTGCGTTCATCCGGTAAAGCGATGTGCGGTCTCCGTGGTCTCCGCGCGACCGCCGAGCTTCAGCGGAGTTGCCACCAGTGCCAGACTGCTACCGGACCCTGCTCCATGAGGCCGGCCGGTCGTTCCTATCCGCGGATCGGAACGGCAGCCAAGCGTTTGCCATTTGTTCCAGTCGCTTGCGTCTGTTCAGATGTTTCGTCAGGCGCCGCGCCGTGAACCGTGCACCCCAGGCGAAGCGCAGCAGCGGGCCGAAGCTGTTTGCAGCCGACACGCCAACGAAATAGAGCCCACGACAAGATGACTCGAAGTTCCGGCTAAGGATCGGCGTGTTCCGTTCCCGTCTGATCCCCCGCCTGATCGCCGTGTCAAGGAAGGTCAGCTTCTCGACGTCCACCTTGTAGCCCGTACCCGCGACGACCTCGTCCACTTCAACCTGCTCGACCGCCCCATCCTTCTTCTTGAATATCAGGAGCGGGCGGCCGTCCCGGATCATCGCGTCCTGCAATGTCATCTCGAGGCGGACGTCGACCTTGCCGTCCACGAGGTCGCGGGCCATCCAACCCGCCGACGGACCCAGGTGGCCTCGCGTTATTGCCATCCTGAAACGGGAAGGCATGTAGTGGAACACGATCGGCATGTCGCAGGCGATGCGCGACCGCCAGCCGAGTCCCAGCCCGGAACGTGGTCGAGTGATTCCTGAGGTCAGCCGCCTCACGCCGCGTAGCTTCTCTGGCGGATGATGGAACCATATCTTCGCGCGACGGGTCAGCAATTGCGTGCTCGCCCCGGCCTGATGGAGAAGCCCCGCCATATCGACCGCGGATGACCCCGCGCCGATGACGGCCACCTTCCGGCCAGCATAGCTACGCAAATCCTGCTGCTGCAAGCTGTGGCGCAGGACATGGCCTGGAAGTCCCAATAGTTCCATCGGGACATGGGCGTAATGGCTGATCCCGACCGCGACGATCACGTGACGGGCTTGGACGACCTCCCCGGTCTCCAGATGGAGCAGGAAATTCCGCCCGTAAGGATGGACGCGGCTCACCATGGTCGTCTCCAGGTTCGGCGCGAAGCGTTCCTGGAACGCAAGGCCATACTCGCAGAACAGCTCCCGCGACACCGGCCGGCCGACATGGGCATAAGCAAGGCCCCTGGACCTACAATACTTCTCTAACGTCAGCTCGTTTCGAGGGTCAAACAGGCTGCATGCAAAACCCTCCGACTTCAGATACATGCCGTGGGGCATGCCCTCGCGCCATACTTCCATCGGCCTGCCGAAGATCCTGAAATCCGCTCCACTGGACGACAGATGAGCCGCGATCGACAAGCCGTAGGGACCTGCGCCGATGATGGCGATGTCGGTCTCGCGTGAAACATCGCATTCCCGCAATGTAAAAGCTCCGTTGATCCGACCCCTCCGATGAAGAGACCCTATTTCCAAAGATTATCAAGCCCATAATTAATTAACGTAGTTTTTACGTTAGACGGAAAGGCATGCATAACAAACTCGACCGACTTGAATGGCATATAGTAAGACGCCTGAATTAGCGTGGTCTGCATATGAAACAGCAGAAGATCCTCGTTGTGACGACGACCTGGTGGCCCTCGGCGGCCCGTTTGGCGCTGGCCTTCCGCGACCATGGGGCAGCCGTGTCAGCTATCTGCCCCCGCGGCAATCCGGTTCGGGTCCTTTCGGGCATCGTTGCGATCCACGCTTACTCGGCCCTCTCTCCGCTGGACGCCTTGACGCACGCCATCAAGGCGGAGGCTCCGGACATTGTCGTCCCCACTGACGATCGAGCGGTCCGGCATCTGCACGCGCTCCATGCGTCAACGGCGTCGGATGACCTCGGCGGCGGACTTATGCGGACCTTGATCGAGCGGTCGCTTGGCGCTCCGGAGGGCTTTACACTCAGCGGCACTCGCAATCATCTTCTCCAGGCCGTGCAGGCAGTTGGCGGGCGCGTACCCGTCGGCCGGTCGATCGATTCCGCGGATGATCTGGTTTCCTGGTTCGAGGCATTCCCCGGTCGCTGCGTCATTAAGTCGGAAGGCAGTTGGGGCGGCTCCGGCGTGGCAATCGTCGAGACGCTGGAGGCGGCCGAGGCCGCCTTCGTCAGGATGTCGCAGCCTCTCACGTTCAGTCACGCGCTGCGTCTCCTGTTGATCGATCGCGACCCCTTCCCGTTCGCGCAGTTCCTTCGCCGGGAGCGCCGGAGGGTGACGGTTCAGGCCTTCATCGACGGCCGGCGCGCGAATATCATGGCCGCCGCCTGGAAGGGCAGGGTTCTCGGCACCCTGAGCGTGGACGTGCTGAAGGCTCAGAACGATGTCGGTGCCGCCACGGTGATCAAGATCGTTGACTGTCCAGAGATGGAGGTGATGGCTGGGGTCGTGGCGCGGCTTATCGGTGCCTCGGGGTTCTTCGGGCTCGACTTCATGATCGAGGGCGCAACGGGGCTCCACTACCTCATCGAGATGAACCCCCGCGCGACGCAGCTTGGGCATCTGGTGTGGTCTGGCAGTGATCTCGTCTCGATGTTGCTCGCTGCCATGGGCCAAACGCCTCTAGAACCCGCGACCCAGGCTGAGATGGATCGTGTCATCGCGCTGTTTCCGCAGGCACTGTGGTTCGATGCCGACTGGCTGGAGAAAAACCGAACATGGATCGATGTGCCTTCCAATGAGCCGGGGCTAGTGGCGGAATTGCTGGAGCGTCCATGGACGAAGCGCAGCCTCCTTTCCCGGTTGGAGGGCTGGCTTCGCCACAACCCGGCCTATGGCAAGGTCTTGGGTAAGGGCGGAGCTGTCCGCCTGCTGGCCAGCGTCTCCGCCCAGCAATCGTTGCCGCAAATGCATCGGCGAGATAACGTCAAGTCGTCGGTTTGATAGGATCCAGTACTGACGGACATCGTTTCGTCGGTTGATGATGTGTCACTGATGCCATCAACGAACAACGACGCTGCTAGAGCGCATGCAGAGGACATTGGCTGCTGATGCTAAGCTTGTGCCCAGGAGGCCATTCGGCACACCTGATGCGTGACTTCGTGGGCCGCCAGGCTTGAGTCGACGCAGCCAACAAGCAGCAAATCAAGGCGGTTTCGAGTCCCCGCAACCAGCTTAACTTGCATACTCAAAGCCGCTGCGGAGACGTAGGCGGCTTTGTCGTGCGCACCGCCCGCCATCGCCAAAATCGACGAGAGCTCGCCGCGCACCTCGACACGGTAGCCGTCGCCCTCCGGGTGCAGGGTGATGTGCTCGATCAGGCTGCGCACCTGCTCTCGGGCCGCGGTGGCGTCGTCACCGTCGAGTGCCGTGACCAGGTCGGCGACTTTGGCCCGATACAGCTCCGGCAGGGCCGGGTGCAGGCGCGGAGCGACTGGCACCGCTGCCGCCAGCTCGGCCTCGAGCTGCAGGCGGCGGCTCCTCGGAGCGCTGCAGCCGGGCGTTGACCGCAGCCGCCGGCGTGCCGTTGACCAGCGCATCCACCAAACGCTCGATCTCGCCGCGGGTGATCAGGCAGCGCACGGTCTTGCTCGAGACGTTGAGGTTCTGCGCGCTCTCGTCGACGCTGAGCTTCGGGAGCAGGCGCACGCATGGTTTTGGCAGACATTACCGACGTTCCTCGGAGTTCGAGGCCTGAGAGGCCTCTGCGCGCATGACCCGATCCTGCTGTCACGACCTTGCGGCCAGGGCGATCGGCCAAAGAGAGTTTTGCATCCGGAACGAAAATCGCTCCCGCCCGGCGATGCGTTGCGGGCCGACGGAGCCAGGCCGGACATCGGTTCTATCCGCGCGACCGTAGACCTTCAGCGCGGCCTGCTCGACCGGCTGTCCATCGACACGGTCGAGGCGCTCGAACCGCGGTTGCAGTCGTCCGGGCATAGCACCGCCGCGCCGGCGCCTTGGATGGGGACGGGGGACTGAGCGCCCACAAGAGACTTGCATCGTGAAAGCCATCCTCCTATGTGGCTTGCATTATGCAAGTGACAGGGATGGCCATGCACCGCACGAGCCTTGCCGGGACGCAATGTCCGATCGCCAGGAGCCTCGACCGGGTCGGCGAATGGTGGAGCATGCTGATCCTGCGCGATGCGCTGGGCGGGCTCACCCGGTTCGACCAGTTCGAGAAAAGCCTCGGTATCGCCTCCAACATGCTGACGCGGCGCCTTGCCGGACTGGTCGAGGCCGGGCTGCTGGAGCGGCGCCGCTACAGCGTCCGGCCGCCGCGCGACGAGTATCTGCTCACCGAGCGCGGTCGTGATTTCCAGCCGGTGCTGTGGGCGATGATCGCCTGGGGCAACCGCCATTTCGCCCCGGAGGGCGAAAGCCTCGTGCTGCTCGATCGAGAGACCGGCACGAAGGCTGAGCCGGTTCTGGTCGACAGGATCAGCGGCAAGCAGATGACGCCAGCGGCGTTCCGCGCTGCGGCTGGCCCGGCCGCCGGGGACCGGCTGCGCCGGCGCTATGCGCTCCTCGATCCGGCGCCGGAGACGGCATCGTGAGTGCCGCCGCCTCGCCCCCCGAGTCCATGCCGCTCGGGCGCGATCTCGCTGCGCGATCGGGCGCCCGGGTCGGCAAGCGGCGGGCGGTGATGCTGGCCGCCGGCCTCGCCTGCGTGTTCGGCGCCGGCTGGTATGGCTACGGCTGGTGGACGAACGGTCGTTTCATCGAGTCCACCGATGACGCTTACGTGGCTGGCGACGTGACGACGATCGCGCCGCACGTCGCCGGCTTCGTCAGCGCGATCGCCGTGGGCGACAACGACCATGTCCGGGCCGGCCAGCTGCTGGTGCGTCTCGACGCGCGCGATTTTCAGGCGGTGGTCGATCGGGCGCAGGCGACGCTCGCGGCAAAGCGCGCGGCGCTGCTCAGCCTGCAGGCCGAGGACCGGCAGCAGCAGGCGACCATCCGCAACCGGGACGCCGACCTGCAATCGGCGGCCGCAAGGCTCGCCTATGCGCACGCCGACGGCGCCCGTTATGCGGCGCTGGCGCTCGGCCCCGCTGGATCGCGACAGGACGCGGAGCGGACTCGTGCGGCCGACCTCGAAGCGGCGGCGTCGGTGCGTGGCGCGTCGTCGGCGCTGGAGGCGGCGAACGGCCAGCTGGACGTGCTGGCAGCCAGGATCGCCGAGGCCCAGGCCGACATCGACATCGCCGCCGCCGAACTTCGGACCGCCGCCCTGAATCTCGGCTATACCGAGATCCGATCGCCGATCGACGGCTATGTCGGCAACCGGGCGGCGCGGGTCGGCACCTATGTGTCGCAGGCGAGCTACCTGCTTTCGGTGATTCCATCGCGTGGCCTCTGGGTGGATGCCAATTTCAAGGAGGATCAGCTGGCCAGGATGCGGCCGGGACAGCAGGTCTCCGTGGTCGCCGACGTCGCCCCCGGACGCGTGTTCCAGGGCCGGCTTTCCAGCCTGGCGCCAGGCACCGGCGCCGTGTTCAGCGTGATCCCGCCGGAGAACGCGACCGGGAACTTCACCAAGATCGTGCAGCGGGTCCCGGTGCGGGTCGTGCTGGATGCTGGCGGCGGGTCGCTGTCGCCGCTGCGGCCCGGACTCTCGACCATCGTCAGGGTCGACGTGCGCGACCGGCGCTGAACGATGCAGCCGAGCATCCTGCCGTTCGTGGTGATGTGCGCGGGCATGTTCATGGCGCTGCTCGACATCCAGATCGTTGCCTCCTCGCTGCAGGATATCGGCGGCGGCCTGTCCGCCGCGCAGGACGAGATCAGCTGGGTGCAGACCGCCTACCTGATCGCCGAGATCATCATGATACCGCTGTCCGGCTGGCTGACGCGGGTGTTTTCCACACGCTGGCTGTTCACCGCCTCGGCGGCAGGGTTCACCCTCTCGAGCCTGCTGTGCGGCCTAGCATGGAACATCCAGAGCATGATCGTGTTCCGCGCCCTGCAGGGGCTGCTGGGCGCTTCGATGATCCCAACCGTTTTCACCTCGTCGTTCCATTTCTTCCAGGGAAGCAGGCGGGTGTACAGCGCGGCGGTGATCGGCACGATCGCGTCGGTGGCGCCGACTTTGGGACCGGTGATCGGCGGCTGCATCACCGATACGCTCGACTGGCACTGGCTGTTCTATATCAACCTGGTGCCCGGGATCGCGGTGACGGTGCTGGTGCCGTTCCTTGTCGACATCGACAAGCCCGACCTGCGGCTGCTGCGCGGCGCTGACTATCCCGGCATGGCGCTGATGGCGACCGGGTTGGCGACGCTGGAATACGTGCTGGAGGAAGGCACGCGCTGGAACTGGTTCGACGACGCGACGATCAGGAACTGCGCCTGGATCTCGGGTTTGTCCCTGCTCGGCTTCGCGGTACGCAGCCTGATTGTCGCCAATCCGGTCGTCGACCTGCGCGCGTTTGGCAACCGCAATTTCGCGCTGGGCTGCATCCTGTCCTTCATCACCGGAATCGGCATCTTCACCACGATCTATCTGACGCCGCTTTTCCTCGGCTACGTGCGGGGCTACAGCGCGTGGCAGACCGGCATCGCGATCTTCTCGACCGGGGCGGCATCGCTGCTTGGAACGCCGGCATTCATCCTGCTCTCCAGGCGCATCGATCCGCGTTGGCTGATGATGGCCGGAATGGCGTGCTTCGCAGCGGCGATGTGGAGCTTCTCCTTCATCACCAGCCAGTGGAGCGCCGCCGAACTGCTGATCCCGCAGATCCTGCGTGGCTTCCCGCAGGTGTTCGCGGTTGCTCCCAGCGTCAATCTCGGGCTCGGCAGCCTGTCGCCGGCAAGGCTGAAATATGCCAGCGGGTTGTTCAACATGATGCGCAATGTCGGCGGCGCCGTCGGCATTGCCGTCAGCGCCGCGATTTTGAACGACCGCACCAACCTGCATTTCAACCGGATCGCCGCGCATCTGACGCCATCGAATCTGGCCATGAACCAGTTTGTCGCTGCGGCCACGGCGCGCTACGGCACGCTTCCAGGCGCGCCGCAGGCCGGGCATGCGGCGGCGCTCCGCGCGCTATGGCAGATGGCCGATCGCGAAGCGTCGACGCTGGCCTATGCGGACGCCTTTCGCATCATCATGGTGGTCTTCGTCGTCGGGGCGCTTCTGGTGCCGTTCCTCCGCCCTGTCGTGCCGGCCAAGGTCCCGGCGGCGGAGCACTGACACCGCCTGGCACGTGAAGACGAGCGCTCGGCTCTTGAGAGTCGGCTGTCAAGCGCAGCATAGTGCTGAACACACCGCCTAACGTTGGCAGACACGGCGTGTCTTACCTGAAGCCGCGTGGGCTGGTCAGACAACGGGCGGGCGCGGCGTCCGCACTTGCCTGATCGCGGCTAGACGCAACCCGGCGCTCAGCGCTTCATGCGGGGGATCGACAGTTCGAAGGTCGCACCCACCGGTTCCGCGGGATGGTAGCGCAGCGTCGCGCCGAGCCGCGCCGCGAAGGTGGCGGCGATGAAGAGGCCCATTCCCGAGCCTCCCTTGCGCTCTCCGGCCGCACTCGTCCGGTCGAACTTGCTGAACAGCGACGTTCGATGCTCCGGCGCGATGCCCGGTCCCTGATCCCGGATCGAGAGAAGGGTGTCTTCCCCGTGATCACTGACCACGATCGAGACGGCACCTCCCGCCGGGCTATGCTGGATCGCATTCGCCAGCAGGTTGTCGAGAATGCGGGCCAGTGCGGAACCATCCAAGACAGCGTAGATGGCAGCTTCGGGAAGCTGATGCTCGATCGTGACCGCTCTGGACTGGCTGAGCGGCTTGGCGCGCGCGGCAGCATCCTGCACCGCCGAGCGGAGGTCCTCGGCTGCCGAGACCGCCAGAGGCGCGTGCTCGGCGGCATGGGCGTCCAGGAGGCGCGTGACCAGCGTCTGCATCGCGTCCAGGCTTTCGATCGCGTCGCGCAGCACCCGGCGGGGCAGGGAGGGATCGGCATCGGCACGACGGTCCGCGATGTCGAGCAGGTTGCGGAGCCCGTAGAGGGGGCTTCGCAGATCATGGGCAGCGATCGCCATCAACTGGTCGAGCTCGGCGTTCTGCGCCGCGAGTTTTGCATTCTGGGCACCGATCAGTGTCCGTTGCTCGTAATCCACCCTGCGGGCGGAGAAGATGAGGCAGCCGGCGACGAAGGCAATGGCGGAGACGATCATCGTGTTGGCCAGGACCGTGCCCCGAGGCAGGGTCGGGGGAAGGAGGGCGAGCATGGCCGCATGGCTTGCCAGGCCGAACGCGATCAGGGCACCGAGAAGGCGTGGTGGCAGGACGAAAAGGAGGGCGAGGGTCAGCAGGCGCAGCAGATAGCCGCCATATATCGCGCCGCGTGCCGCCAGATCGAACACCGCCCAGTGCGCGCCGAGGATCGCCGTGACGATGAAGACGATCACTGCGGTCCGCTGGATCGCCGGTGCCGCGCGACGCAGGGCGCGGACCGCGACGATCCAGCCGATCGCCACCAGGATCTCGAGACGGATCGGCAGCGTGCCGAAGCCCAGCGCGATCTCGAAGGCGTTGTTGATCAGCGCGATCAGGCAGACCAGCTCGATGCGCCCGACATTGACCTGGGCCAGCTCGCGCGCGAACGGCAGGTCGGGCCCGGGCTGGATGTCCCAGCGGCGGCGAAGCTGCGCCCAGACGGTCATCGGAGCGCCGCTCGACCCAGGGCATGCTCGATGGCGAAGCGCTCCAGCGTGCGCAGCGAGTCGAACCCGAGCTTGGTCTTGAGCCGTTCGCGATAGGTCCCGATCGTCTTTACGCTGACCCCGAGACCGGCACCCATGTCCTGCAGGCTGCGGGCCTCACCCATCAGTCGCAAAATCTGCTGCTCGCGTGGAGAGAGGCTCGCAAGGTCCAGCGCGGACCAGGAGGGCCCGTCGGCGGCTATCGTTGCGCTGAAGTAGCAATCGTCCCCGGAGACGACCTCCAGGGCCCTGGCGACCGTGTCGAGCGGCTCGGCCTTCGAGACATAGCCGCGCGCGCCGGCGCGTCGTGCCAGGCGACCCCACAAGGCCTCGTCCAGGCTCGAGTAGACGACGATGCCGGCGGCGGACGAATCCTCGGCGAGGCCCTTGACCAGGCTGACACCATCCTCACCGCCCAGCACGAGATCGGTCACGATCAGGTCGGGACGACAGCGGCGTGCGGCCTCGCGTGCCGCGGCAACGGTGCAGGCCTCGGCGCAGATGGCGAAGCGGGTGTCGGTGGACAGCAGGATGCGCAGGCCCGCCAGCACGATGGGATGATCATCGACGATCAGCACCTGGAAAGCCGACATGCCGCTCCGCCTGCACCCTCGATGGTGCCCTCTGTCTTGTATCACAACCATAGGGCGATTGCTGGCGAAATCCCGCACGCGGTCGGTGCGCCGAGAACGGCATAGCGATGTCTCTGCCCGGCAGCCCGCGAACCGGTCCGGACAGGCCGGGACGCCCGTCGCAGTCCTCGATCTGCCAGCCGGACGATTGTTGCGTTCGGGCCACAGTCGATCGCAATCACGGTGCTGAACCGCAGGAACCCCGCGGCTTGTAGGTCATCGGCTGACAGCACCTGCCGCCGCACTCGCTACAGCCGACAGCCCGAGGCGCAAGAGACCATCTCAACCGTTCCGGTATCGTATCTTTTTTGAGCCACGCCGACAAGCGCTTCACAGTCTGCCGGAAAGAAACCGCAATGTACCGTTCGTCCACGGCGATCTCGTTGTCTCTGGCGCTTTCGGCCCTGATCCCCTCGGAGGCCCCGGCCGGAACCTGCTCGATGTCCGATAAGCTCAGGGTTTGCGTTGGGGTATTCCGCGCCGAATCGGGCGTGGTGCTGGATTACGCATCGATTGGAAGCAACGGCAAGAACGGCCGCGACGGCTTCGCCTTCGTTTCCCCGGATAGCGGGGCCGACGGTGCTCCGGCGGATTACCGGGGCGAGACGGTCCAGAACGCCACGATCGAAGGCTCCGGGATCGGCGCGCGGGTGGTGAGCCAGGGCGGGTCGGGCGGGACCGGCGGCGACGGCACGCTCGGTTTCGGCGGCGCTGGCGGCGGCAACGGCGCGCGCCCGGCTGAGGCCGTGCTCACCCTGCTCAGCACGACGGTCTCGGTGTCTGGTGCAAATGGCGTTGGCGCCCTGGTCCGGTCGTATGGCGGAAGCGGTGGCGCCGGCGGAAAAAGCAATCTGGCCAGTGGCGGCGGCCGTGGCGGTAACGGGTTCGCTGGAGGCACGGCGACCGCTACCCTCAATGGCAACAGCGCCGTCTCGACCGCCGGTCGCGGGGCGATCGGTTTCCTGGTCCAGAGCCTTGGCGGTGCCGGCGGTCCGGGCGGCAACGCCCGTGTGGTCGGCGGTGGCGGCGGAGACGGCGGTATCGGCGGTGCCGGCAGCCCGGCGCAATTGAACCTGCTGCAGGGAAGCATCGCGACCGGCGCCGACCAGTCGGTCGGTGCCCTGGTGCAGTCGATCGGCGGGTTCGGTGGCAATGGCGGCAGCGGCGCGGGCTTCGTGGTGTTCGGCGGCGACGGCCAACCGTCCGGCAGCGGCGGCAACGTCAACGTCAAGGACGCCGCTCGCGTAACGACGCAGGGAACCGGGTCGATCGGCATCGAGGCGCAGTCGATCGGCGGCGGCGGCGGCTCGGGCGGGGCTTCGTACGGCATCGCCAACCTCGGCGGCGACGGCGCCGCGGCCGGAACGGGAGGGTCGGTGCTGATCGAGCTCGGCCCGGCCGCCACCATCAGGACCGCCGGAGACTTCGCAACCGCGCTGCTCGCGCAATCGATCGGCGGCGGCGGCGGCAGCGGTGCCGGTGCGATCGGCATGTTCAGCGTCGGCGGCAAGGGCGGCCCCGGCAGCGATGGCGGACCGGTCACCCTCACCACCGCGGCGCCCAACCTCTCCTTCACGACCGGGGGCACCGGCGCCGGCGGCATCACCTTGCAGTCGATCGGCGGCGGCGGTGGGGACGGAGGATCGTCCCTGTCCGCCTCCCTGCTCTCCTCAGTGGCCATAGGCGGCAGCGGCGGCAATGGCGGCAACGGCGGCGCCGTCGCGGTGAACCCGTACGCCCCGTCGGATCTGATCACCGTCACGACCGCAGGCTTCGGCGCCACCGGCTTCACCGCGCAATCGATCGGCGGCGGCGGCGGCGCGGCGAGCTGGACCGCCAGCGGCAGCCTGGGAGAGATTGCTGGCGCGCTCGCGGTGGGCGGCTCGGGCGGCAATGGCGGCACTGGCGGCCCGGTCTCGCTGGTGAGCGCCGGCACGGTGCAGACGCGCGGCGACGACGCGACCGGGGTGCAGGCGCAGAGCATCGGCGGCGGCGGCGGCGATGGCGGTCTGACGCTAGCGGCGTCCGGCGCCAACATCATCGCGACGTCGGTTGCGGTCGGCGGCTCGGCTGGCGGTGGCGGAACCGCCGGCAACGTGCAGCTCTCCTGGACCGGCCCGGGCGGCGTCACCACGGCCGGCAACGCCGCGCCTGGCCTGCGGGCGCAAAGCCTCGGCGGCGGAGGCGGCAATGCCGGAACCACCCTCACCGGCGGCGGCTCCGGCAGCAGCAGCATCTCGGTCGGGGTAGGCGGCAGCGGCGGCAGGGGCGGCAACGCCGGAACGGCAACGGCCGCCACCAGCGTCGCGGTGCGCACGAACGGGCCCCAGTCGCCAGGCATCGTGGCGCAATCGATTGGCGGCGGCGGCGGCAATGCCGGCACCACCATCGCCGGCAGCGTCGCCGTCGGCAGTGGCGTTACCGTCGCCGTGGGCGGTTCGGGCAGCGGCGGTGGCGCGTCGGCCGCCGCGAGCGCCAGCTCCACCGCCGCGGTGGCCACGAGCGGGGCACAGTCGCCTGCCGTGATCGCGCAATCGATCGGCGGCGGTGGCGGCACCGGCGGGGTGACGCTCGCCGGCAGCCTGTCCCAGGCCCCGGCATATGGCGTGTCGGTCGGCGGCGGCGGCGGGTCCGGACAGCCGGCGGGCGCGGTCCTGGCGAGCGCGACCAGTGACCTCAGCACCGGGGGGAGCAACTCTCCCGGCCTGGTCGCACAGTCGATCGGCGGCGGCGGCGGCAATGCCGGCGTCTCCGGCGCCATCACCGCGTCGAACGGCATGGCGCTCGGCGCCGCGGTGGGCGGCAGTGGTGGCAGCGGCGGCAGCGGCAACACCGCCGGCGTGCAGTATGCCGGTGGCACGCTGCAGACCGCCGGAGCCTTCTCGCCCGGACTGGTCGCGGCTTCCTATGGCGGCGGCGGCGGCTCCGGCGGCTACACGCTCGGCCTGTCGGGCGGCGGTGCGGTCAGCGGCACCCTCGCTTTGGGCGGCAAGGGCGCGAACGGTGCGGCGGCGCAGGGCGCGACGGCGAACGCGACTGGAACCATCCGCACCACCGGCTCTTTCTCGGACGCGATCCAGGCGATGAGCGTTGGCGGCGGCGGCGGCACCGGCGGCTTCGCGCTCGCCGGCAACGTCACGCTGGGCGCCGACGGCGTCACCACGTCGGTCGGCGGCGCCGTCGCCGCGTCACAGCAGGGCGGGGCGGGGGGCAGCGGCAGCGCGGTCTCGGTCAGCAACGCCGCTTCGCTGTCGACGACTGGAACGAGCGCCAACGGTATCGCGGCCCGAAGCATCGGCGGCGGCGGCGGTGCAGGTGGTATCGCGCTAGCCGGCAACCTCAACGTCAACAAGCAGGGCAGGAATATCGCGCTCGCCATCGGCGGCAAGGGTGGCAGCGGCGGCAGCGGCGGAGCCGTGACCACGACCAACAGCGGCGCCATCACTGCCACCGGCAGCCAGTCCGCGGGCATCGTGGCGCAGAGCCTGGGCGGCGGCGGCGGCGATGCCGGCTTCACCGGCACGCTGGCGGTCGGGGACGCGTCCAGCTTCAATCTCGGCATCGCCGTCGGCGGTTCGGGCGGATCGAGCGGCCGGAGCAGCGCGGTCACCGTGACCAACAGCGGCGCGATCACCGCTGGTGCCGGCGGAGACGGCCGGCAGGTCGGCGGCCTGTTGGCGCAGTCGATCGGCGGCGGCGGCGGTAACGGGGGTGCGGCCATCTCCGCAAGCTACGCCGGCACCTCGTCCTGGAACGTCGGCATCGCGGTCGGCGGAACCGGCGGCAGCGGCGCCGCGGCCGGACCGGTGTCCGTCGTCGAGGACGGCGCGATCACCAGCAACGGCTCGTTCGGCAATGCGCTGTCGGCGCAGAGCATCGGCGGCGGCGGCGGCAATGGCGGCGCCAGCGTGGTGCAGAACTACGTGCGCGGCGGCCTGGCGTTCGGCGCCTCGGTGACGGTCGGCGGCCAGGGCGGCACCGGTGGCGATGCCGGCGCGGTCGACGTGCAGGACCGGTCCGGCCTGCTGGCCACGACCGGCGACGACGCGACCGGCCTCCTGGCGCAGAGCATCGGCGGCGGCGGCGGCAGCGGCGGCATCGCCTCGGCGACCACCGGCCTGATCACCGGCGTGGAATCGCTCTCGTTCTCGGTCGCGGTCGGCGGCAGGGGCGGAGCGGCCGGGCAGGGCGGAGGCGTCAACGTCAACAGCGCGGCCACCATCACCACTAGCGGCGCCACCGCCGACGGCATCCTGGCGGAAAGCATCGGCGGCGGCGGCGGCGGCGGCGATGCGAAAGCCGTTGCCAGCAGCGTTCTTCCCGCCACCAAGATCCCCAATCCGCCGAAGAAGATCGGCATCGCGGTCAGCGTGGGCGGAGCCGGCGGCGCGTCGGGCAACGGCAGCATCGTCAGCGTCGCCACCACGGCCGCAAGCCGCATTTCGGTTGCGGGCTCCGAAGCGAACGGCATATCGGCGCAGAGCATCGGCGGTGGCGGCGGTCATGGCGGGGATCTCGCAGCGCCAGGGTCGGAGCTGTTGTCGGCGCTGAACCTCATCAAGCTGGCCGGGGGCACCGGCGGCACGATCCCGATCACGGTCCAGGTCGGCGGATCGGGCGGTGCGTCCGGAAATGGCGGCACCGTGTCCGTCGACAATCTCGGATCCATCACCGCGGGTGGGATCGGCGGCAACGCCATCCAGGCGCAGTCGATCGGCGGCGGCGGCGGCTCGGGCGGCTTCGGCATGCCAGGACGCATCGCGCTCGGAGGGTCGGGTGGCAGCAGCGGCAATGGCGGTGCGGTCACTGTGAGCAACGCCGGTGCGCTGTCGACGAGCGAAAACCAGTCGATCGGCATCTCAGCGCAGAGCATCGGCGGCGGCGGCGGCAATGGCGGCAACACCGGCCTGGACGCGGCGGCTCCCTCCCTCGATGCCGGGATCTCGATCGGCGGCAGCGGCGGGTCGAGCGGCACCGGTGGTCCGGTCAGCGTCGTCAACGGCGCCACCGGCAGCATCGCCACCCAGAGCCTCTACTCCCCGGGCATCCTCGCGCAGAGCATCGGCGGCGGTGGCGGCAACGGTGGCAACGGCGTCGTGGTCGTGGCGCCGCAGATCGTCCTCCCCGGCATCGGGAGCAACGGCGGCGACGGCGGGACGGTCAGCGTTCTCAATGGCGGTCGTATTTCCACGGCGGGCGAAGCGGCTTACGGCATCATCGCCGAAAGCATCGGCAAGGGGGGAGGGACCGTTGGCAGCTTCTCGTTCGGCATCGCCACGCGGGACGTGCCCTATTTCAACGTGCCGACGCCGGCCTTCGGTTTCACCTCCGAACCGAGCACCAAGAACCTCACCGGCGGGAACGGCGGCGCGGTCAGCGTCAGCAACACCGGCTCGATCACGGTATCCGGTGCGAATGCGATCGGTGTGCTGGCCCAGAGCATCGGCGGGAGCGGCGGCCTGCTCGGTATCGGCAACAGCGTCGGCTTCCTGGGGTCGGCTGGAACGTATGGCAAGAACACCAGCGGCGGCAACGTCAGCTTCGACAATCCGGGCACCATCACCGCCTCCGGCGCCGGGGATATCGGCGCCCTGCTGCAGAGCGATGGCGCGAGCGGCAGCGGGACCATACGCGCGGCGGTGAATGGCCCGATCACCGCGTCGAGCGGCACGGCGCTGATTCTGAGCGGCGGCCAGAGCAACCTGGTCACGCTCGGCAGCGGCGGGTCGCTGTCTGGCACCAACGCTCTTCTCTCCGGCAGCGGTAACGACACGGTCAACAACAGCGGCACCATCACTGGCACGATCAATCTCGGAGCCGGCCGGAACGCCCTGAACAATCTTTCCGGCGGCGTGCTGAACACGACGGACACGCTGGCGCTCGGCGCCGGCAACGTGCTGCACAACAACGGCGTGATACAGCCTGGCGGCGGAACCCGGCTCGCCACCACGACGCTGACGGGCGGTCTGTTCGGTGACCCGCTCGGCCTCCTGCGGATCGCGGTCGCGCACGCCGATGGCGGCAGCCTGCAGTCGTCGCAGCTCAACGTGACCCAGCTGGTGTTCGGCAAGGTCGCTATTCAGCTGGCCGTGCTGCCGAACACGCAGCCGTTGCGCGCGGGCACCTATGTCCTCACACCGCTGATCGCGCAGAGCGCCCTTCTGCCGAGCAGCGACCCGGTCGTTACCAGCAGCTCCCCGGTCATCCGGGTCAACCGGATCTCCAAGAGCGGCTCGTTCGGCTCCGGCGGTGCGCTCCAGACCGAGGTGGCAGTCACGTACCGTCTCGCGGACGGAACGGATGTCGGCACGGCCGAGGATTCGGCAGCGGATGTCTTCAAGGATATCGCCGATCTGGGGACGGTCCCCTCGGACCTCGATGCCGTGTTCGACGAGATCTACGCCGCACGGACCGACGCCGAGCTGGCGTCGATCTACCGAAGCCTGAGCCCGCAATCCTACGCTGCGGCCCAGGTGGCGGCGCAGCACGCCATGCTCGACTTCGCCGACACTCTGCTCGACGAGGGGGCCCACGCCCGGGTGCAACGCGACGACCGCGACGGGCGCACGGCCTGGTTCGACGCCTCTGGCAGCCTCTATCGTTCAACACTGCCGGGAAGCGACTTCTCCCAGCAGGGCGGCGGCCCGCGCATGGGGGGCTCCGTGCTGCTGCGCGATGGCTGGCGTGTTGGCGCCGGCGGCGGCTTGCAGTTCTTCAACGACCATCTCAACGGCAGCGCCGCGCAGGGTCATGGCTGGCTGGCCACGGTCGGCATCACCGCCAGGCATTCGTTCGGTCCGGTCGAGACATCGTTCGCCATCACCGGCGGAGCGGAAAGCCTCGATACGCATCGTCAGGTGCTCGAGGAGGGCGGCAGCGCGATCGCCCGCGGCTCGCAGACGATTGCCTATGGCGCCGCCAGCGTGCGGCTCTCCCATGCCGTCGCGCTGCGCGGCGCGCTGGCCGGGATCACCCTTCACCCGTTCGTGGAAACCACCCTGCTGGCGCTCGGACAGTCCGGCACGACCGAGAGCGGCGTCGGCGCGCTCGGTCTCGACGTTCGCGGTCAGACCAATGCGGGAGTGCGTGGCGAGGCCGGTGTCGCCTTCGGTCACCCTTTCAGGATCGGCAGCCTGCCGGTCGAGCCGGTGCTGCAACTGGGAGCCAGCAGTTGGCTGGCGGGCGGTGGCGCCGCGGTGGCAGGAGGATTGCAAGGTGTGCAGGGATTGCCGGCTTCCATCCCGGATCTGGTCGGCACCGTGCCGGACAGGGGGATCCTGGGCGACGTTTCGGCGCAGGTCCGGATCGCTCCCTGCCATCGCTTGAACATCGGCTTGTCCTATGTGGGACAATTCAATCACTCGACGCAGATCCAGAACTTCGTACTGGACGCCACGCTCGTATTTTGACGATCAGTGCCCGGCTCATTCGCGCGGCCTTGATCGTTCGACATGGGGCTTCGATGGTAAGCGTCCAACGGCTGCACGTTTAAGTATCTGCTAGCTGATCTTTTTAACGGTCATCCGCGCTTCTATAGTTTTCCGTGGCCGGGACTGATCCAGATACCCTGATACCTGCGACATTGAGAGAGCTGGGAGTTGGCGGATGGTGTGTGCATCGCGAATACGGCTAGTGATACTCCTCCTGGTTTTCACAGGAAGATACCCAGGCGCTTGGGCTACAACGTTGTCGCCGGATGCGCAGGCTCGGATCGCACCCGTCCATGAAGCCCTAGAGCGAGTAAGATTGGCGCACGACAAGGAAGGACCAGCGAGGGACACGTCCGCCAAACTCATCAGACTAGGCGAACTGGATCAAGCCGGACGCAACGTCATGCAGATGATCGACCTTACCACGCTCCCGCCTGAGCAGAGAGACCTCGCATCCACCCAGATCTGGCGCGAGATTGATGCGCAGGACGCATCCGATCGCGCTGCCCTCGTGCAGATGCTGCCCAAATATGGCTGGTTCACAATATCCGCCTACGGTAAATCCGCATCGGAGGCAGCCTGGAGCGTAGCCCAACATCAAACTGACGATCCAGCATTCATGAGCGCAATGCTCGATCGGATGCGTCCGGCAGCCCTGAAAGGTGATGTAGATCCATCGAATTACGCGTTACTTGTCGATCGCGTTGCAATGCTACAGCATTGTCCGCAACTTTATGGAAGTCAGTTCGTCTGTAAAGATCATCGTTGGGCGCTTTATGAAGTGCAGGATCCTGAGGGCGTGGAAACACGGCGCATGGCGCTCCACCTCCCAGAGACGGAAGCACAAGTAAAGGCTAAAATAGCGACCTATGCACCATGTTATTTCCCAAATCATAAGTAGAAAATGCCTGGCGGTTCAGGCGGATCGCCCGCTCGGCGGGATTGTTGTCGAGCTCAACGCGGCCGTCGTCGAGGGATTGGGTCAGCGCCTAGCGGATCACCTCCGCCCGGACGATCGCTGGCCTCCCCGCCGCCCCGCGAACAGGTCCGGTCGCTCGGTTCCTGCCCGGCTGACCAGGATGCGGCCAGCACTCGCGCCCCAGCCGAAGATCTGGGGTTTGCCGGAGCGAAAAGCATACGCGGGAACGGGACGAGAATGAAAGGAGCGCATGGAGACGATCTCGGGGTTCAACACAACCCGGTGTCGATTCCTGGCAAGTTTCTCTGCTGGATCGAGTGACCGCGGTCAGGCCAGGTCAGACCAGCCGTCCTTGCGGAACTGCTGAATCAGCGGATACGATCCGACGTTGCGCAAACGGAACGCCCTTTCGTAGATTCGCATTGCAAGGCCTAGCGTCACAAGCGCTGCGACCCCGCCCGCAATCGTCGTCCAGCCGCGAGAGGGAAACGCCAGTCCACCGACCGCCGCGCCCACGAATGTCGCTGCGCCGATGAGGAGCGCGATGATCGAATTTCGGAACTGGCAGCGCGCGCAGCGCGGCACGGGGATCTGTACCGTGTCGCTTTCCCAGCCATGCGTCACCGGGAGGCCTCGGGCGTTCGCGTGGAGATCCCTGGCAATGCATAGTTTCTGGAAATAGGTGCAGGCCGCATCTGCAGGTGCTCCGCATTGCCAGCACACCGGGCTTTCCGTCGTCCCGCCATCGACGCGCGTCATTTCTCCACAGACCTTAACTGGTTGCGGTTCGGCAAGTCGCTCCTCTTTCGGGTCAGTCGGGATCTTAGCCACCGTCCTGCTCCCTCCATGAGAAGGCGCTGCTGCCGTTCGCGCCCAATGTCGTCGTCGATGGCCGGCTGGTGACGGGGCAGAACCCGTTCTCGGCCAGGGCAACCGCGAAGCAGGTGCTCGAACGGCTCTAGCCGGCCGCCGCCGCGCCCTCCTCGTCGAACAGACGCGACAGCACGCGACGCGCATTGGCGGCGCAGTCGATGTCGTCCGGCCTTGCCTCGATTTCCCCGACCAGCCGCTCCAGGCGGGACCTGGTCCGGGTCAGCCGTTCCTGGAGCCTGCCGATCTCGGCGAGCTTGGCGCGCAGCGTGGAGACCAGCGCCGCGTGATCCCACCGTTCGAGATTGGCAGGCATCAGGGTCCGGATCGCGTCCAGGCTGAAGCCCGCTTCCTGTGCGGTCGCGATCACCTCGAGCACGACGAGCGCATCCGGCGGGTAGCAGCGGTAGCCGTTCGCGCGCCGGTCGACGGTCCTGAGCAGGCCGATCTTCTCGTAGAAGCGGATGCGGGACGGGGAGAGCCCGCTGCGCGACGCCAGTTCGCCGATCCTCATGCATGCCCCACTGCCACGTTGACCTTGAACCTGGGTCAAAGGTTATACGGAATCAAGCGCATCCAGGAGCCCCGGCAATGTCCCTGTTCTCGTCCCTCGCGCTGCCGTGCGGCGCGACCATCCCGAACCGCATCGCCAAGGCGGCGATGGAGGAGAACATGGCGGACGCCGACCACGCGCCGTCCGAGGCGCTGATCCGCCTGTATCGTGCGTGGGGCGCAGGCGGCGCCGGGCTCGTCATCACCGGCAACGTCATGGTCGATGCCCGCGCCATGACCGGTCCGGCCGGGGTGGTTCTGGAGGACGACCGGCATCTCGGCCGTTTCGCCGAATGGGCCAGGGCGGCCCGGGCCGGGGGTGCGCAGGCCTGGATGCAGATCAACCATCCAGGGCGCCAGATGCCGGCGGATCTCGGGCAGCAGACGCTCGCCCCTTCGGCGATCCGGCTCGATCTCGGCAGGCAGTCCGGCCTGTTCCCGATGCCACGCGCGATGACCGCCGCCGATATCGCCGATGTGGTCCGCCGCTTCGCCGCGACGTCGGCGCTGGCCGAGCGCGCCGGCTTCACCGGTGTCGAGATCCACGCCGCGCACGGCTACCTGCTCAGCCAGTTCCTGTCGCCGCTCGCCAACCGCCGGACCGACGCATGGGGTGGAAGCCTCGCGAACCGGGCGCGGCTGCTGCTCGACATCGTCCGCGCGGTGCGCGCGTCGGTCTCGCCCGCCTTCGCGGTAGCGGTGAAGCTCAATTCGGCCGACTTCCAGCGCGGCGGCTTCTCGCCGGACGACGCCCGTGCCGTCGTCGGCATGCTCGCGCCGCTCGGCGTCGACCTTGTCGAACTCTCCGGCGGCAGCTACGAGGCGCCGGCGATGATGGGAAGCGCACGCGACGCGCGCACGCTCGCTCGCGAGGCCTATTTCCTCGAGTTCGCGCGGGAGATCGCCGATGTCGCGGCGATGCCGCTGATGGTGACCGGCGGCATCCGCCGGCGTGCGGTGGCGGAAGCGGTGATCGACAGCGGCGTCGCGATGGCCGGCATCGCCACCGCGATCGCGATCCGTCCCGACCTTCCCGACAGATGGCGGCGCGGCGGCGACGATGCGCCCGCGCTGAAACCGATCAGCTGGCGGAACAAGCCGCTCGCCTCGACGGCGCATATGTCGGCGGTGCGCTACCAGCTCGTCCGGCTGAGTCGCGGCCGCGCGACACGGGCCAGCGTCTCGCCGCTGTGGGCGCTCGTCACCGCGCAGATCGAGGCCAGGTATCGCGCGAGACAGTACCGGCGCTGGAGCGCCGCATGCCCGGCCCGCGCTGCAGCCACGGCCCGGGGCGACGGGGGTGGCGGCGGCGGGTGAAGCCGCCGCCCCGGCGCCTATCCGGGCTGGCCGGCTTGCGTGCCGCCGGACAGGTGGCCGGCGAGCGCGCGCAGCCAGATCGCCACCGCCGCGGCGCCGGCATCGGGCACGCCGGCGGCCCGGTCGCCGAGATAGGCGGCACGGCCCAGGCGCGGCTTCATGCCGGCGGTCGCCGCCGCGCCGCGCTCCCCCGCCTCCAGCATCGCCGAGAGCGCCGCGGCGACCGGCCGGCCGGCGGCGATGGCGCCCTCGAACGCGTCGGCCGCCGGACGCAGCGCATCGAGCATGGTGCGGTCTCCGGGACGCGCCCCGCCGAGATCGGACACGCTGGCCACGCCGCGGTCGAAGGCGGCCGCCCAGTCGCCGGGCGTGACCCGATCGCACGCACCGAGGCTGCGGGCGGCACGCAGCAACGCGGCCGCATAGAATGGACCGGAGCTGCCGCCGATCGCCCGGCTCAGGGCCTCGCCCATCGCCGCCAGCCCGGCGGCGGCGCTGCTCCAGGAAGCGGGCGGGATCTCCCGGATCGCGGCGGCGCCACGCGCCATGGAGATGCCGAGGTCGCCATCGCCGGCGATGCTGTCGAGGTCGGTCAGCCTCGGCTCCTCCGCCTCCAGCGCCGCCGCGATCGCCAGCGCGGCGTCCCGCAGCGCTCGGCCCTGTTCGGGTTCGTCGCGGAACGGCTCGGCGGCGGTGACGCTGGCGCGCGGTGCGGCCATGCGGGCGACCGGCTCGGCCAGCGCGCCGCCGCGCGGCCAGGCGGGTGCGGTGGTCGGCGCATCGAGGCGCCGCAGCCGCAGCGGGTCGAGCCGCATCACCGACAGCGAACAGCCCGGCATCTCGAGTGCGGTCAGCAGGCTGCCGCACCAGGCCCTCGCCACCTGGATGCCGCGCCCCCGCAACTGGGCGACGGCGGTTGCGGCGACGATCGCAAGCTCCATCGGCGGTGTGCCGCCCAGGCCGTTGACCAGCAGCGCGACCTGCTCCCCGGCGGCGATCCCGGCATCGTCGAGGATCGTCTCGAGGATGGTGCCGACGATGGCGTCGGCGGGCTCGAGCGGCGCGCGCCGGACGCCGCGTTCGCCATGGATCCCGAGTCCGAGTTCCATCTCGTCGTCGCCGAGCGTGAAACCGGCGCGGCCGGCGGCCGGCACGGTGCAGGCGCCCAGCGCCACCCCCATCGTGCCCACCGCGGCGGCCGCCTCGCTTGCCTCGCGCGCGACCTCGGACAGCGGCAGCCCGGCGGCAGCGGCGGCGCCCGCCACCTTGTGCACCAGCACCGTGCCGGCGACGCCGCGCCGTCGTCCGGCCTCGACGGTATCGCGCAGCGACACGTCGTCGGCGACCACGACCAGCTCGACGGCAATGCCCTCGCCCCGCGCGCGCTCGGCGGCGAGGCCGAAATTCAGCCGGTCACCGGTATAGTTCTTGACGATCAGCAGCACGCCGTCCGCGCCGGCCACCGCCCGGATCGCGGCCAGCACGGCGTCGGTGCTGGGCGAGGTGAAGACCTCCCCGGTGACGGCGGCGGACAGCATGCCCTCGCCGACATAGCCGGCATGGGCCGGCTCGTGGCCGGCGCCGCCGCCGGAGATCAGCGCCACGCCGCGCCGCGCCGCCGGCGGCGGGAGATCCGCGCGCAGCAGCACGTTCTCGTTCTCGAGCAGGGCATGGCCGGGATGCAGCGTCGCCAGCCCCTCGAGCATCTGCGGCACGACGGATTTCGGATCGTTGATCAGCTTCTTCATGACGTTCTGCTTCCATTCATGCCGGATCGGTCCCGAAATGCCGCGCGTAGACCGCCGTCATCCCGGGATCCGGTGCGAAGCTGTGCGTGCCGAGCGTGATCGGCAGCACGGCGCCGGTGCCGCGGGCCGCCAGATGCGCGCTGCCGAGCGCGGAGAGCTGCGGCTCGCTGACCCGGCGCAGCGGCCGGCCGATGATGTCGGCGCGCAGCTGCAGCAGGCTGTCCGACCGGCCCCAGCCGCCGGCGACGAACACCGGTCCGGGCTCCGGCGCACCGGCCAGCCGGTCCGCCTGGGCGATCAGCGATCGCGTGGCCCTGGCGCCGCCTTCCAGCACCGCGCGCAGGCGGTCCGCGCCGGGTGCCCGCGGCGCGAACGCCGAGCTGTCGTCGCCGGGGGCGAAGCGCTGGCCGCCGGCGCCCGGAGCGCCCTGAATCGGGTCGCCCGCCATGACCGACGCGAACAGCGCCTGCAGCGGGTGGTCCGCCGCCTGCAACGGCTCCAGCATCCGCGAGAGTTCCAGCACCGCGAGCCAGGCGGTGCGGCCGTCGAGCATCGATGCCGAGGTGTGGAAGCCGTGATCGGATGCGCCGGCGGCGCCGCTGCCGTCGCCCTCGACATAGATCAGCTCGGCGGTGCCCATCGAATCCAGGATCGCCCCCGGCGCGGTGCCGCAGACCAGGAAGGCGCCCATCGGATGGTCGTGGCCGCCCGCCACCACCATGGTTCGTTCCGCGATCACGCCCTGTGCCCGCAGCCGTTCGGACCGGGCCGGCCCGACGATCTCGCCGCCGGACAGCACCGGCGGCAGCGGAGGCGCGCCGCTGGCGGCGAGCAGGTCCGGCAGCCAGGCGCGGCCGAGGGCATCGTAGCAGGCGGTCCGGCTGGCCAGGGTGCGGCTCATGAACGGACGGCCGGTCCAGCGCGTCGCCGGGTAGTCGGTCAGCGCCACCCACGTCGCGGTGTCCTGCAGCGCGGCGGGGCGATTGTCGCGCAGCCAGGCCCATTTCGCGGCGGTCCTGGTCGGCTCCATCACCGGGCTGCCGGGCCCGCGCCACAAGGGCGAAGCCGACAACCGGTCGGCCTGCGCCGCCGCCCGGCGGTCGTTCCAGGGGATCGACAGCTCGAGCGGCCGCAGCGCGCGGTCGAGCAGCACCCCGTCCTCGCCGACGCCGCCGACGCACAGGCCGAGCAACGGCGATGACAGCCGTGCCTCGCGCCACGCCAGCAGGATGAGTTCCTCGACCAGCTCGAAGATCTGGTCGGCATCGGTGCAGGCGCCGAACGCGTCCGGCACCCGAGGAGTCGGCCTGGAGGCGCGCGCCAGCACCTCGCCGGCCGCGTCCACCAGCAACGCCTTGACGTTGGTGGTGCCGATATCGATCCCGCACCAGACCTGCCGGCCGGTCCGGGCCCGTGGCGTTGCCATCCGGTTCGGGATTACCAGAGCCGCTTGTGGTGATCGCGCGCGATCCGGCCCAGCTCGGCCATCATCTCGGCCGCCGCCGACGCGTCGCGCGACCAGACATTGCGGCCGACGATGAGGCCCTGCGCGCCGGCGCTCACCGCATCCTCGACCTCGCGCAGCGCCTGCTTCAGGTCGCCCGGCAGCAGCGGACCGCCAGCGATCACCAGCGGGACCTGCAGCTCGTCGACCAGCCGCGCCGTCGCCTCGGCGCCGGGAAAGGCGATCTTGATGATGTCGGCGCCGAGATCGTAAGCGATGCGCGAGATCTCGAACTCCTCCGCCAGGACCTCCTTGGTGCGCTCGGCGCCGATCAGCACCGGCTCGACCATGACCGGCATCTGCCACCTGGCGGCCTCGGAGATCACCTTGCCGAGCCGCTCGGTCAGCGCGACCTTCTGCTCGTTCGGCACGTTCCACGGCATCAGCAGCTTGACGCAGTCGACGCCGAGACGGACCGCGTCCTCCACCGTTGCGATCAGGTTGCCGAAGCCGCTCGCCGCATCGGTGATCGGCCAGAACGAATCGATGGCCATCACCCGCGACAGATGGCCCTTCTGGCCCAGCTCGACCTGGGTCTGCTTGACGATGCCGGGGCTCATCATGAAACCGGTCGCGCCTTGACCGGAGAGCCCGCTGAGGGTGCGCGCCGGCGCCTCCAGACCCTTCATGCGCTCGCGCGGAAAGATCAGCCCATGGTCGATCGGGCAGATGATCGCGGCCTGCGTCGCCGGGAACAGCCGCTGCATCCGGTAGCCGTGCGCGAGGTTGGGAACGTTCTTGATATCGGACATGACGGTATTCCTCTTTCAGATGTCGAAGGTGACCTGGGTCTTGACCGAGCGCGGTCCGCGCGCGCTCGCGAGCGCGGCGTCGAAGTCCCAGACGCTGACCTTGTTGGTGATCAGGGTATCGGCCTGTTTCGCGATGTCCGGCATCAGCTCGAGGGCCATCGGAAACTTGTCGGCGAGCGAGTTCGAACCGATGATGCTGATCTCGCGCTCGAACACCAGGAACGGCGACAGCGCCACGCGCGCATCGGGTGCGAGCACGCCGACCTGCATCCACACCCCCATCGGGTTGAGCAGCTCCATCACCTGCTGCGCCGCCGCCGGAACGCCGGCCGCCTCGAACACGACGTCGAAGCGCTCACCGGCGAGGTCGGAGGGCTGCACCACCCGGTCCGCACCGACGCCGCGGGCGACCGGGTGCTTGGCCGGTGCCGGATCGGAGACCCAGATCTCTGCGGGCCGGTCGCGACGGCCGGCCAGGGTGATCAGCAGCCCCATGATGCCGCTGCCCAGTACCAGCACGCGCTTGTCCTTCAGCGAGCCGGCGCGGGTCAGCGCATTGCAGGCGCACGCCAGCGGCTCGACCATGGCGCCCTGCGCGGGGGTGAGCCCTGTGGGGAGCAGGTGGGCGCAACGGGCCGGCACCGCGACCCGCTCCGCCGCGGCGCCCGGTCGGGTCACGCCGGTCACCGCGAGGCGCTCGCACAAATTCGGCCGGCTGGCCCGGCACCAGCGGCAGGCGCCGCAGGCGATGTTGGGGTCGGCGGTGGCCAGGTCGCCCTCGCGGAACCCGCGCACGTTCCGCCCCACCGCCACGACCCGGCCGGCGAATTCGTGCAGCGGGATCACCGGAAACACCGCCTGCGGGAACTCGCCTTTGACGATGTGCAGGTCGGTGCCGCAGATCCCGGCAGCCAGCGGCATCAGCACGATCTCGTCGTCGGCGGGCGAGGGGGCCGGGGTCTCGATCAGCTCGATGCCGAGATCGTGGCGCACACTGATGGCGCGCATCGTCGTATCGCTCATGGCCTTGTGTCTCCGCTTGTCGCCACCGCGGGATGTCGCAAGCCCCTGCCGGGCCGCGTCACCAGCAACTGAAGCCTCCGTCGGCGACGAGGTCGATGCCGGTGACGAAGCTCGCCGCCTCGGAGGCGAGGAAGACGGCCGGGCCGACCATCTCGTCCGCCGAGGCGATGCGTTGCATCGGCGTGTCGCGCTGGAAGATCGAGAGCTGGTCGGCCACTTCGCTGCGCTTGTTCATCGGCGTCAGGGTGTAGCCCGGACTGATCGCATTCACGCGGACGCCACGATCGGCCCACTCCATCGCCAGGCTCTTGGAGAGATGGGTGACCGCCGCCTTCGACGAGTTGTAGTGCACCTGGTTCAGGCCGCGATTGACGATGATCCCCGAGATCGAGGAGATGTTGACGATCGAGCCCCGCCCGCGTGCCAGCATGCGCCGGCCTTCGGCCTGGCACGACAGGAAGATGCCGGTGACGTTCGTCTCGTAGAGCCGGTTCCAGTCGGCCAGGCCGAGCGTCTCGGCCGGTTCGGCATGGGCGATGCCGGCGCTGTTGATCGCGACATCCAACGCGCCGAGCGTCGCCTCGCTCTTCTCGATCGCCGCTTGCAGCGCGTCCGGGGACGTCACCGAGCCGAGCACGACGATCGCCTTGCGGCCATGCGCCTCGATCTCATGCGCGGCGGCCTCGAGGTCCTGCGCCCGCGCGGGCCGTCCGAAGCAGGCGACGTCGGCGCCGGCCTCGGCCAGACCGACGGCGATGGCCCGGCCGATACCGCTGGCGGCACCGGTGACGAAGGCCGTCTTGCCGGCCAGACTGAACAGTCTCATGACACCTTCCAATCGATCGTTACCCAGAAGACAGGAAACCGGACATCGCGATCCGCCGTCCTCGCGCATGTCGGGGCAGCGCCTCTCATTGCCGCTGCCGCAGCAGGTCGACCAGGATCGCCAGCAGCACCACGCAGCCGATGATGACCTGCTGCCAGTAGGACGAGATGTTGGCGAGAACGATGCCGTTATCGAGCACCGCCATCAGCAGCGCGCCCCCGACCGTGCCGGCGATGGTTCCCTGGCCGCCGCGCAGCGAGACGCCGCCGATGATCGATGCGGTGATGGCGGGCATCAGCCAGCCGACTCCCACCGAAGGATCGGCGGAGTTCATCCGGCTGGCGTAGAGGATGCCGGCCAGCGCCGCCAGACAGCCGGACAGGCCGAACACCAGCAGCTCGACGCGCTTGACGGCGATGCCGACCAGCGAGGCTGCCGACCGGTTGCCGCCGACCGCGTAGATGTTGCGGCCGAACGGCATTCGCGCCAGCACGAAGCTGAAGATCGCGGCCAGGGCGAGAAAGGCGATCACCGGGCCGGACACGCCGAACACCTCGCTACGGCCGAAACGCTGGAAGGTCTCGCCGAGCGGGCCTACCGGATTGCCCTCCGTCACCACCAGTGTGGCGCCGGCCAGTACCTGCCACGAGGCCAGCGTCACGATGAACGAGTTCAGTCCGACATACGCGATCAGGAAGCCGTTGATCAGGCCGACCAGCAACCCGAAGCAGCAGGTCACGGGAATGACGAGATACGGATCGAGCCCGAGATTGACGAGACAGATCGAGCCGACGATCGCCGAGAAGCCTGCAGCGGCGCCGACCGAGAGATCGATGCCGCCGGTGAGCAGGACCAGGGTTTCGCCGAAGGCGATGATGCCGACGAACGACGCCTGCCGCAGCACCGTCATCAGGTTGTAGGTGTTGAGGAACCTGGGCGTCACCAGCGACAGGAGGACGCACAGGACGAGCAGGGCGCCGAAGATCCCCGCCGATCCGAACCGGCCGAGCGCCGTTCTCCAGGGCCGGCGATGCGGCGCCGAAGCAGCCAGCGTGACGTGCTGATACATCGGCATATCCTCAGCTCATCGCCACGGCCAGAAGGCCTTCCTGCGAAGTGCCCTCCGTGGGCACGATGCCCTTCACGCGTCCCTCATGCATCAGCAGCACACGGTCGGAGACGTCGAGCAGTTCCTGCAGCTCCGACGATATGTAGATGATGCTCAGGCCCTGCTGCGCGAGCGTGCGGAGCAGCGTCTGGATCTCCCGCTTGGCTTTCACATCGATACCCCGTGTCGGCTCGTCGAGAATCAGGATCCGGCAGCCGCTCATGATCCAGCGCGCCAGGATCGCCTTCTGCTGATTGCCGCCGCTGAGATGGCCGATGAGCTGGCGGCCGGAGCTTGCCTTGATCGGCATCGACTCGATGAAGGCGTCGGCCTTCTTTTGCACCGCATCCCAGGAGATACCCACCTTGGCGGACAGCCTGGCAAAGTTCGGAAGCGCGATGTTCTCGGCGACGCTCATCAACGGAAAGATGCCGTCCCGCTTGCGCTCCTCCGGAAGATAGGCGAGCCCGGCCCGGATCGCCTCGGCGGGGCTGTGGAATGCCGTCTTCTTGCCGAAGAAGACGATCTCGCCGGAGTCCGGCGGCGTTGCCCCGAACAGGGCGAGCGCCAGTTCGGTCCGCCCGGAGCCGATCAGCCCGCCGATCGCCAGGATCTCGCCCTTGCGCAGGTCGAAGCTGACATCGGCGAACCGACCCGCCAGCGAGAGGTCGGTGACGCGCATGGCGACCTCGCCGGCATCCAGGAACGGCAGCGTGGCCCGCAGATCCTTGCGAAGCACGTCCCGCCCGGCCATCGCCTTGATCATCTCGTCCTTGCTGGTCCGGGCCGGATCGAGATCGCCGACGTGCCGCCCATCCCGCATCACGCTGATGGCGTCGGACAGGTGGAGCACCTCTTCCAGCCGATGCGACACGTAGAGCGCGGCACCGCCCGATGCGCGGAACCGCTGCAGGAAGGTGAACAGCCGCCGGCTCTCGCGGTCGGTCAGTGCCGCCGTCGGCTCGTCGAATACCAGGAGCCTGGCGCCGGTGGAGATCACCCTGGCGATCTGCACCAGCTGCTGCTGCGCAGAGGTGAGGTCCTGGGCCTGCTGGTCCGGGTCGATCGTCGGGTCGATCTCGTCGAGCGCGGCGGCGGCCTGCCGCCGGCTCTCGCGCCAGTCGACCATGCCGTTTTTGCGTGCATGACGGCCGAGCACGACGTTCTCCGCCGCCGTCAGTTGCGGGGCCAGGAGGATCTCCTGCGGCGCGATCGCGATGCCGGCGCGTTGCGCCTCGAGGGGCGACCTGAACGCCACCTGCTCTCCATCGACGCGCAGGCAGCCGGCCGTCGGATGGAGGTTGCCGCAGATGACGTTCATCAGCGTGCTCTTGCCGGCGCCGTTCTCCCCGATCACCGCATGGATGGTTCCCGCGGCGATGCTCAGGGAGACGTCGGACAGGGCCGTCAGGGCGCCGAACCGCTGGGTGACGTCGCAGACGTCGAGGGCGCGGGAGAACATCGCTACCGGCGTTCCCTGCAGCCGGCCCGGATCGTCCGCCGCCCGCTCAATGGTGGTCCAGGAAGCTCTTGTCGAGCAAGAAGGCGCCGGTGTCGTGCTCGGCGGGAATCGTGTGTCCCTCGTTCAGGGCGACCAGATACTGGACGCACCAGTAGCCGATTTCCCATTGCCGCTGCGCCGTCACCGCCGCGATCACGCCTGATTCCATCAGCGGGTAGGTCTCGGGGATGTCCCCTGCGCCGGTGACGAGGACCTTGCCGGCCTGGCTCGCGGAGGCCACGACCCGGGCCGCGCCGACCGGCGCCGAGCCGTCGGCGCCGTAGATGCCCTTGAGGTCCGGATGGGCCTGCAGCGCGTTCTCGGTCAGCGTCACCGCGGTGGTCAGGCTGTCATTGTCGGGCCGGTCGAACACGATCTTCATGTTCGGGTATTTCGACGCGATCTCTTCCTTGAATCCCCTGGTCCTGGCCACGTGGTTGGGCGCGGTCAGGCTTCCGGTCAGGATGCCGATCTCGCCGCTGCCGCCGAGCTTCTGGCCCATATAGTCGGCCATGCTGCGGCCGTCCTGCTCATCCGCCCGGTGACCCACGAACGGGTAGCTGCCGCCGCAGGACGTATCGAAGGTGATCAGATGGATGTGCCGCTGCACCGCCTCGTCGAGCAGTTCGGTGTTGGTGGCCGGGTTCAGGCACGACACCGCGAGCCCGTCGGGCTGCCGCCCGATGTCGGTCTCGATGCGCTGGTTCTGCTGGTTGACGTCCGCCGTCGGGGTCGCGTCCCAGATCAGGTTGACGACGATGCCCTGCTTCTTGAGTTCGTCGATCGCATAATGCGCGCCGTCCTGGACCGGCTTGTACCAGGGATGCACGACCTTCGGCACCATGATGATGGTGAGTTCCTTGCTCACCGGATGGACCAGCGTCGTCTGGTCATAGGTCGCGGACCGTGCCCCGGGCGCCGCCAGCATGAGCAACGACGATGTCACGACGATCCCGAACGATATTCTTCCCACGACTTCCCCCCGATCGACTTTGTGGTCGGTATTTTTGGTCCGTCTTGTCCGGACAAGACCGTCTACCACCGACCGCCAGGTGCCGCAATGGCCCGGGAAACGTCGCCGTGCTTGTTGCGGCGCCGGCGCCAAGCGTGCTGGACCTCGCCGGGATCTGGGCATAGGCTCGGCGTCTCAAGCAATGCTCGATGGGACGATGGCTGCAGGTTTTGCGATTGATCGTGGCTCGCCCGAACCATTCTACCAGCAGTTGGTCAAGTGGATTGAGGACAAGATCGCGTCCGGACGGTTCGGCGTCGGCGATCCCCTGCCGAGCGAGACCCAGCTTTGCCGGCAGTTCGGCTTGTCGCGTCATACCGTGCGCGAAACGCTCCGGCTGCTGCAGGAGCGCGGACAGATCCGGATCGTGCACCGGCGGGGCGCCTTCGTCTCGACGCCGCCCGCGCCGAGCTGGAAGCTGCAATTCGCCGAAGGCTTTTCCGAGGCGGAAACGCGTTTCAACAAGCGCGTGGTCGATACCAAGGTACTGAAGGTGGGGTTCGAGGTCCTGCCGATGGCGGCGCTCGAGGCGCTCAGGCTGCCGGCGGAAAGCAAGGGGGTGGTCGTCGAACGCCTGCGCCGACTGGATGGCGGCCTGGCGCTCTATGGCCTGAACTATCTTCTCCCGGGCCTGGCCCCGGTAATCGGCGACGGCGAAGCCCTGAGCGGCAGCGCCTCGCTGAACAACGTGCTGCGGCAGGCTGGATGGCACGTTCATGGCGCGCGACGGTCGCTGTCCGCCGTCAGCGCCGGCCGCACGCTTGCGAAACATCTGGAAGTCAGGCCGGGTTTTCCCCTGCTCCTCATCCAGTCGGTATCGTGGGACGCCGCCGAGTGCCACTTCGACTACTACCTGTCCTGGCTCCGCAGCGACAAGGTTCCTGTCGAGATCGAGGTCCAGAGCGACAAGCTTCCGGACTGATCCAGGAGACGGACCTTCACTTGACGGCGCCGAAGGTCAGGCCGCGCACCAGGTTGCGCTGGGCGATGCAGCCGGCGATCACGACCGGGATGTTGACGAGGGTCGCGACGGCAGCGACCTGGGCGGTGTAGAGCTTGCCGAAGCTCAGGAACTTCTGCAGGAATACCGGAAGGGTGCCGGCCGTGGTGGTGAAGTTCACCGCCAGGAAATACTCGTTCCAGGCGAACACGAAGCAGAGCAGGGCGGTCGAGGCAACGCCCGGCCTGGTCAACGGCAGGATGATGCGGATCATCTCGTCCCAGCGCGACGCCCCATCCATCCGCGCCGCCTCCAGGATCTCTCTCGGCACGTCGATCATGAACGACCTGATCATCCAGATCGCCAGCGGCAGGTTCATGCCGACATACAGGATGATGAGCACCAGATGGGTGTCGAGCAGATGCAGATCCCGCGCGAGAAGATAGAGCGGCACGATGCCGGCCGCGGCAGGCATCATCTTCGTGGAAATGAAGAAGAACAGCACATCCCTGCTTTTCGGCGCGGGCTTGATCGATAGCGCGTACGCAGCCGGGATCGCCAGCATGATGACCAGCGATGTGGAGATGACCGACGCCAGCACCGAACTCCAGCCGAACGACAGGAGGCCGCTGCGGAATGCCGCGACATAGTGCGCGAAGGTCGGCAGGAGGAGGATCCGTGGCGGGAACGTCACCGCCTGTTCCTCGGTCTTGAAGCCCGTCAGTACCATCCACGCCACCGGTGCTGCCATCACCAGGCCGCCCAGCCAGGTCAGCAGCGCTGCTGGCGTCAGGCGACGTTCGAGGCGGGAAGGCCGCCCGCTCATCGGCCCGCCTCCCGCATGATTCCGGAGACCAGCCGCAACAGCGGTGTCACGATGACGATCGCGACCACCAGGGCGATCGCGGCATAGGCCGAGGCGTGGCCGATATCGAAGGCGCTGAAGGCTTGCAGATAGACATAGTAGGAAAGGTTGGTGGTCGCGAAAGCCGGACCGCCGGCGGTGAGTTGCGAGATCGCGGCGAAGTTCTCGAGCACGTACATCGCGACAAGCAGGCCCGAAAGCTCGAGGAATGGCTTGAGGTGCGGGAGCACCAGCCCGAAGAAGATCTGCCGCGGTCTCGCGCCGTCGACGAGTGCCGCTTCCTCCAACTCGTCGGGAAAGGATTGCAGCCCTGCCAGCACGATCATCAAGACGAAGGAGGTCCATTGCCATGCGGAGACCAGCACGATGCAGAGCATGCCATGCTGGCTGAGCCAGTTCACCCGGCCAAGTCCGACGCTGGCGCTGATCCAGCCGAGCAGCCCGAAGCTCGGATCGAAGAAGGCCGACTTGAAGAAGAGGGCGCTTGCCACCGGCATCAGGAAGAACGGCATCACCGCGAGGGTCCGGACCACCACGCGCCCGGGAAACGACCGGTTCAGGCCGATCGCGAGCAGTGTGCCGCAGAGAAGCGACAGCAGCACGATGGCGCCCGTCATCATCAAGGTGGTGAGCAGCGCCTGGCCTAGGGTCGCGTCCGTGACCGCATACAGGTAGTTTCGCAGACCGACGAAGCGCGGCGCATGCGAGCCGAGCAGGTTCCAGCGCAACAGGCTGTAGTAGATCGTCATGACGAACGGCAGTTGCGTCAGCGCCAGCACGAGCACGAGCGCCGGAAGCAACGGCAGGCGCCGGTTCCATGCCGCGCGCCGGCCCGACGATCCCCAAGGCTGGCCGGCGGCGGTGCCGGCCGGGGAGGCCGCCGTCACGGGCGGAGGCACCGCTTGCCGCCTCGTTCCGCCTTCAGTCGCCGTACCCGGCGTCATCCATGATCTTCGATACCCGGTCCTGGCTGATCCGCAGCGCCTTATCGACGGTCATCGCGCCGCTGATGGCTCCGGCGATCTGCTGCGAGACGAAATCGCCGATCTGCACGAATTCCGGGATGGAGACGTATTGAACCCCGGTGTAGGGAACCGGCTGCACCGTCGGGTGGTTCGGGTTGGCGTGGTCGATCGAACTCAGCGTCAGGCTGGAATAGGCGGCGGTGGCCTGCTTGTAGTCGGCGATCTGGTAGGTGGAGTGACGCGAGCCGGGCGGGACGTTGTCCCAGCCTGCCTTCTCGCCGGCGAGTTTGATATAGTCCTGGCTGGTGACCCAGGAGATGAAATCCCAGGCCGCCTCCGGATGCCGGCTCGTCTTCGGGATCGAGAGACCCCAGGACCACAGCCACCCGGAATAGGGCTGCACCGCGCTGGGCGCGAGGGCAAAACCGATGTTTCCCTTCACGGTGGCGGAGGCCTGGTCGATCACCGGGCCAGCGAAGACGGTGTCGTCGTACCACATCGCCACCTTGCCCTGGGTGAAGAGCTGCAGGCATTCCTGCCAACCATCCTTGGCGGCATCCGGCTGGCCGGACCGGCGCAGCAGGTCGACATAGAATTGTACCGCCTTGCGGGTGTCCGGTGCAGTCAGTTGCGGATGCCACTTCTCGTCGAACCAGCGGCCGCCGAAGGCGTTGATCACGGTGGTGATCGCCGCGAGATTCTGCCCCCAGCCCGGCACGCCGCGTAGGCAGATGCCGGAGACACCGTCCGTGGGGTGGTTCAGCTTGTCGGCGAAGCCGGCGACCTGCTGCCAGGTCGGGTGATCCGGCATCGTGATCCCGGCCTTCTGAAACAGGTCCTTCCGGTAGAACATGAACGACGAGGAGCCGTAGAAGGGCAGGCCGAACATATCGCCTTTGTATCGCATCAGGTCGGCGATCGGCTTCAGCAGGTCGTCCTGCGCGTAGGATGTGTCCTTCGTCAGATAATCTGTCGACAGGTCGGCGAGCCAGCCCTTCTGCGCCCAGAGCGGTACCTCGTAGCTGCCGATCATGACCACATCGAACTGCCCGGAATTCGTCGCCACATCCTTGAGCACTGTCGGGCGCAGGTCGTTTTCCGGAAGCGTATCGAAGTGGATCTTGATATGCGGGTATTTCGCGTAGAACTGGTTGATCAGCTTTTCGGCTGTCTCCATCTGCGGATTGGCCGCCATGGCGACGGTCAGCGTGACGTCTTCGGCCGCCCTGGCGGGCGTTGCGTGCAACGCTGGCGAGAGGCACGAGGCCGCCAGGAGAACCGTGACGGCAGCCCGAACGGAAGAGACCGGTCTTGCTTGCATCGTTTCCTCGACATTGGCCAGCCGATCTGCGCGGGATCTGGCGGTTGCGATACTATCCCGGGCGAGCTGCGCTTTCCGGACCGCGTATCGGAACACGAGGCGACGCCGGTGAAAGCCAGCACCCGCCTTTGCTCGTGGTGCAGTGACCCGACGCGATCTTTCCAATCGGGTATCGTCCGGGCTGTAAGGAAAACGGCTCAGCCGAGGAGCGGTCGAGCGCCATCTCCATGTCGCTTTGCCTCACCATGGCCGTACGGCTTGTACGGACAAGCCAGACCGTAGGACGCAGGTCAGGGCCTGTCAATCGAAGGCGGCGGTACCGTGCGGCGGCGGGATAAGCTCAGTCCGCCGCCGTCTTGCCCAGCAGGGCATGCAGGACGCGGGCGGCGTCGCCGTCGATGATCAGGCCGCGCACGATGCCGGTCCGCAACAGCGCCTGGACGGCCGCGACCTTGTTCACGCCGCCGGCTGCGAGCACCACGTCGCGACCGCGTAGCCGCTCGAACGCCACCGCCAGGGTACGCCGCGACAGTTCGTGATCGATCGGCACGCCATCCTTGCCGAACAGGCCGCCCAGCGAGTCCGCCACCGCCCCTCTGGCACGGACGCTCTCGAGTTCGGCGGCGGACAGCATGCCATGCAGGCGCAGGAACGCGGTCTCGCGCAGCTCGCCGACGCTGATCAGATAGAGATCCGCCGCCAGCGCCATCTCCAGCGCCTCCGCCACCGTGCGTTGCGACATCAGCACCGCGCGGTCCGCCTCGGAATCGGCGATGAACGGCACCGGCAGGAAATAGCCCTCGCCGCCGGTTCGCGCCGCCAGCGCCTGCACCACCTCGAACGGGTTGGAGGCCGAGTTACGGGTCAGCGAGCCCATCAGCGAGACGAAGCGCGCACGCGGGTTCCGCACCCCCGACAGATGCAGCGTCATCTGCTCCAGGGTGCGGCCCCAGCTCACGCCCACGGTCAGCTTCGTCCCGGCCGCGAGCTTTCCCTTCAGGAAATTCGCCGCCGCACCGCCGACCGCGCGCCGCGCGATCAGCTCCTGCGCCGCCGCCAGCCGCGGCTCGCCGTCGCTGGCCTCGAAGCCCATCGCCGGGGTGGCGAGGCAGAAATCCAGCCCGTAGCGGCGGATGATCGCGGCCTCGATGTCGAGGTCGCGTATCGTCTCGTGGTTGATGGTGACGCTGACCAGGCCGCGCTCCCTGGCCTCGCTCAGCAGCCGCACCACCCGCGTCCGGTGCAGGCCGAGCCGGCGCGCCACCTCCTCCTGGGTCAGGCCGCCGACATGATACAGCCAGGCCGCGCGCACCATGATGTCGGCGTCGGCCTCGTGCGCCAGGTTCAGGGTCATCATCGAGGATTTCGCCATCGCCCGACATTAGCGATTGACTTCCGTGCCGCCAAACGACGAAAGTGCGGCCAAGAACAAATGTTGCCAAGCGTATCTTAAGTGCAAAATTGTGGCGACAGGCAGGGCGCGGGTGGGACGCGGGATGGCGTATGTAATCGGCATCGATGGCGGGACGGAGAGCCTTCGGGCGACGGTGTTCGACCTGGCCGGACGCCGGATCGCCTCCGCGGCGGCGCCCTATGCCACGCAATTCTCCGCCGGAGCGCGGGCGGAACAGGATCCCGAGGCCTGGTGGTCGGCCCTCGGCCTGGCGGTGCGCCAGAGCGTCGGCCAGGCCGGCATCGCCGTCTATGACGTCCACGCGCTCTGCGCGACCACGACCTGCTGCAGCGTCGTGGTGCTCGATCCGGCGATACGGCCGCTGCGACCGGCGATCATCTGGATGGATGTGCGGGCCGGGCGCGAGGCGGACGCGGTGCTGGCGACCGGCGACGCGGCGCTGCAGCTCAACGGCGCCGGGCTCGGTCCGGTCTCGGCGGAATGGATGGTGCCGAAGGCGCTGTGGCTGTCCCGCAACGAGCCCGACATCTTCCGCGCCGCGCACACGATCTGCGAATACCAGGACTTCATCACCTGGCGCCTCACCGGCCGCCGCGCCGCCAGCCTCAACAACGCCGCGATCCGGTGGCACTACCGCGCCGACGCGGGCGGGTGGCCGGACAGCCTGCTGGACGCTCTGGCACTCGGCGCGCTGCGGGCGAAATGGCCGCAGGAAGTGCTGGCGCCCGGCACCGTGATCGGGCGGCTGACTGCGCGGGCCGCCGGGCACCTCGGTCTCGCAGAGACCGTCCAGGTGGTGCAGGGCGGCGCCGACGCGCTGATCGGCATGATCGGGCTCGCCGTCGCGCGGCCCGGCCAGCTGGCGCTGATCACCGGTTCCTCGCACCTGCAATTCGCGGTCGGCGCCAAGGCCGCGCACGTGCCCGGTCTGTGGGGCAGTTACGCCGATGCGGTCTATCCCGGGCGGACGATCCTGGAAGGCGGCCAGACCTCCACCGGCTCGATCATCGCCTGGCTGCGGCGCCTGACCGGCGACGCGCTCGATCTCGATGCGCTCAACCTGGAAGCGGCCAGGCTGGCGCCCGGCGCCGACGGTCTGCTGGTGCTGGACCATTTCCAGGGCAACCGGACCCCGTATACCGATCCGCTGTCGCGCGGCGCGATAACCGGATTGTCACTGCACCACACTGCCGCGCATGTGTTTCGCGCGGTGCTGGAGGGGATCGGCTTCGGCACCCGCGCGATCATCGATCGCATGACCGAGGCCGGCTGCGGCGCCGCGGAGATCACCGCCGGCGGCGGCGCCACCCGCTCGCCGCTCTGGCTGCAGATCCATGCCGATACCTCCGGTCTGCCGGTGGTGGTGCCGGAGGTGGCCGAGGCGCCGTCGCTCGGCGCGGCGGTGCTGGCGGCGCACGGCGCCGGGCATTTCGCCAGCATCGACGAAGGGATCGCCGCGATGGTCCGGCCCGGCCGCAGGATCGAGCCGATCGCCGCCAACGTCGCGCTCTATGACAGGCTCTACCGGCAATACACAGAACTCTATCCCGCCCTGAAGACACTGCGCGAGGTCGTTCCGTCATGACGCTGCCGAACACGATGCTGCCCGAACTGTATCGCACCATGCGACGAATCCGCACCTTCGAGGAACGGGTCGCGGAACTCTATGCGCGCGGGTTGTCGGCCGGCTCGATGCTGCATCTGTCGATCGGCGAGGAGGGGGCCGCGGCGGGGGTGGCGGCGGCGATGCAGCCGCAGGACAGCTTCACCACCCACCATCGCGGTCACGGCATCTTCCTGGCGCGCGGCGCCGATCCGGGGCGGATGATGTCGGAGATCGGCGGCAAGGAGTCCGGCTACTGCCGCGGCAAGGGCGGCTCGATGCATATCGCCGACATGGCGCTCGGGCATCTCGGCGCCAACGCGATCGTCGGCGGCGGCATCCCGCACGTGGTCGGCGCCGGCCTCAGCTACAAGACCCTGAAGCAGGACGCGATCTCGGTCGGGTTCTTCGGCGACGGCGCGATGCAGCAGGGGGTGCTGTACGAGAGCATGAACATGGCGGCGCTCTGGGATCTTCCGGTGCTGTTCGTCTGCATCAACAACCAGTACGGCATGGGCACGCGCATCGACCGCGCCACCCGCTCGATCGAGTTCGACCGGCGCGCCGAGGCGTTCGGCCTCGCGGCGGCGATGGTGGATGGCGAGGATGTCGAGGCGGTGCGCGAGACCGCGCAGGCGCTGGCCGATGGTGCGCGGCGCGGCAAGCCCGGTTTCATGGCGGTTTCCTGTTTCCGCTTCTTCGGACACGGCAGGATGGACAAGTCGCCCTACCGTACCGCCGACGAGGAAAGCATCGGCCGCAAGCGCGATCCGGTGGAGCGCGCCCGCGCCACGTTGCTGTCGAGCGGACAGAGCGACAGCGCGACGCTGGATGCACTCGATGCGGACATCGCCCGGGAGATGGATGCGACGATCGATTTCACCGCCAACGCGACACCGCCGGCCGCACACAGCATGTTCAGGGACGTGTACGGGCCCGGCGAAGCCGAACCCGAGCCGCTCGGCCGTCGCCTCGACCGAATCCTTGCGTCCTGATCGGGTCACCAGCATGAGCAGCACAGAGATCACCTACCGCGACGCGTTGCGAAAGGCATTGCAGGATGCCATGCGCGCGGACGAGACCGTCGTCGTCATCGGCGAGGAAGTCGGCGCCTATGGCGGCGCCTACGGCGTCACCAAGGATCTGATCGACGAGTTCGGCGCCGCGCGCCTGATCGATACGCCGATCAGCGAGCCGGCGATCGTCGGTGTCGCGGTCGGCGCGGCGATGACCGGACTGCGACCGGTCGCGGAACTGATGTATGTCGATTTCCTGGGCCTGGTGATGGACCAGCTCGCCAACCAGGCGGCGAAGATACGCTACATGTTCGGCGGCCAGATCGGTGTGCCGATGGTGCTGCGCACGCAAGGCGGCACCGGCCGCTCCGCCGGCGCGCAGCATTCGCAGAGTCTCGAGGCCTGGATCATGCACACGCCCGGTCTGCGGCTCGCGATGCCGGCCACCGCCGAGGACGCCTACCATCTGCTGCGCCACAGCCTGACGATGCCCGATCCTGTCGTGTTCATCGAGCACAAATCGCTCTACACCCGCAAGGAGACGGTCGATTTCGACGCGCCCTGCGCGCCCTGGGGCCAGGCGATCGTGCGCCGGCCGGGCTCGCACGTCACCCTCGTCACCTATTCGCGCATGGTGCACGCGGCACTCGCGGCGGCGGAGACGCTGGCGGAATCCGGCGTGTCGGTCGAGGTGATCGACCTGCGCACGCTCAACCCGCTCGACATGGAAACGGTGATCGCGTCCGTGGAACGCACCGGACGGGCGGTGGTGGTCAGCGAGGGGCCGCTGACCGCCGGCGTGGCCGCCGAACTCGCGGCGCGCATCTCGGAGGAATGCTTCGACTATCTCGAGGATCCGGTGATCCGAATCGCCGGCGAGGACATCCCGATCCCGGTGTCGCCGTCGCTCGAGTCCGCCAGCATCCCGACACCGTCGCTGATCGTCGCCACGATCCAGCGGATGCTGCGGCAATGATCGCCGAATTCACCCTGCCGCGCCTGGGCGAGACCATGGAGACCGGCCGCGTCAGCGTGTGGCTGAAGCGGCCCGGCGAACGGTTCCGGCGTGGCGAGACCCTGGTCGAGATCGAGAGCGACAAGACCGTGGTCGAGATGCCGGCGCTGGCCGACGGCATCCTGGCCGAGATCGTCGTCGAGGCCGGCGAGGATGCCGATGTCGGCGCCGTGCTGTGCCGCTACGAGGACGGCCGCGGCGCCGCCGCACCGGAGACGATTCAGGAGCCGGCCGACGCGGCCCCGACACCGGCTCCGGCACCGGCAGCGCCGCCGCAAGCCGCGGTCGAGGATGGGCCCCGGGCCGCCTCGGCCGGCCGGGTGCGCGCTACCCCGCTGGCGCGCCGCCTGGCGGGACAGCAGGGGATCGAACTGGAGCGCGTCGCTGGCAGTGGACGCCGCGGCAGGATCGAGGCGGCCGACGTGCGCTCGTCCGCCGGCCAGACGGCGGGCGGACCGTCGTCGCTGCCGGACGGCCGCATCGAGCGGCGCGACTGGGGCGGCGCCGACGCCACCGGCCCGCGCCTCGTGCTGCTGCACGGGCTTGCCGCCGATGCGCAGAGCTGGTCGGTGCTGGCGACGCGGCTCGCGCGCACCGGCCGTCGGCTGACCGCGATCGACCTGCCCGGTCATGGCGCGACCACGTTGCCGGCCACCGGGCTCGACGACGCTGCCGCCGCGGTCGCCGGGTTTCTGGAAACGCTGGGCGACGAGCCGGTCGAGCTGGTCGGGCATTCGCTGGGTGGCGCGATCGCCTGCCGGGCGGCGCGGCGCGTGCCGTCACGCGTGCGGCGGCTGACACTGCTGGCGCCGGCGGGTCTCGACCGGGCGATCGATGTCGATTTCATCCGCGGCATCGTCCGCGCGCGCACCGGCGGCACGCTGCAGCATCTGTTGCGACGCCTGACGGTACGCGCCCCGGCGATGACGCCGGCGCAGCTCGAAGCGTTGGCGGCGGAGTTGTCGCAAGGCCGGCTGGCGGCGATCGCCGATGCCCTGGTCGACGAGGGTGGCCAGCAGATCGACATCACCGCCGATCTGCGGGCGCTATCGCTGCCGGTCAGGATCGTCTGGGGCGTGCAGGATCGCATCATCCCCTGGACTCACGTCGCCTACGCCGGCAGCACCTGCGCCGTCCACCTGATCCAGGATGCCGGGCACGCGCCGCACTGGGACCAGCCGGCGGAGGTCGCCGCACTTTTCGACTAACCAGCACGAACAACGATGTTTCGGGAGGACATCAACGATGAGCAACGACTCATGGATCACGCAGCCGACCCGTCGGCGCCTGTTGCAGGGCCTCGGTGTCGGGGCCGCCGCAATCGGCGGTGTGCAGCTGGCGCAGTTCGCGTCCGGCAGTTCGGCCGCCAGGGCGCAGAGCAACGCCAAGCCGGTGAAGCTCGCGGTGGTCGCGCAGCAGATGTCGGCGCAGTCCGATCAGCGGAGCTGGGCCGGGCTGCAGCAATGGCTCAAGGCGACCGGGCTCGAGAAGAGCTGGCAGGTCAACATGACCGACGCGAAAGGCGATCCGGGCGCACTGGTCTCGCAGATCGAGAACGCCATCACCGCGAAATCCGACGCGATCCTGGTCATGTATGGCACGCTGACCGCCGCGCATAGCGCCCTCGACGACCTGACCAAATCGAAGATACCGTTCTTCAGTCTCGACAGCGGCTGGCAGTCGCCGGCGATCGCCGACATCACCAGCAACAACTGGGTGATGGGCGGTCAGTACACGCAATACATGGTCGACCGGCTGCTCGGCGAAGGCAAGCAGAAGGCCAACATCTGCGCGGTGATCGCCAACTTCCACCACGGCACGCGCAAGCGCGGCAAGGTGATGCGCGCGGTGCTGACCGAGAACGAGTGGATCAGCCTCGAGGCGGAGCGGGTCATCCAGTATTCGGCGTTCTACGAGACCACGCAGAACGTCGTGAACGACTGGCTGGCCCGTTACGGCAACGATCTCGACGCGATCTGGTGTCCCTGGGACGAGCCCGGGATGGCTGCCGCCGAGGTCATCAAGTCGCGCAACATGCAGGACCGGGTCTTCGTGGTGTCGGCGGACGGGCAGTCGACCGCGGTCGAGCGCATGCGCGATCCGGCCTACCCGCTGAAGGCGACGACTGCGCAGGCGTTCGAGGTCTGGGGCGCCTACACCGGCTGGCTGATCAACGAGATCGTCGGCAAGGGGCGCAACGCCAAGGAAGTGGTGCCGGTGCCGACCGTGGAGTTCCCGGCGCCGCTGCTGGTGAATGGCGTGAACATGCCGCCCGAGGGCAAGCCGACCTACGAGGCGACCGATCTCTACTACATCTATCGGGACCGGGCGCTCGCCGGCATGAAGGCCTGAACCGCATGCCCGGCCAGACGCTGCTGCGCGCATCCGGGATCGGCAAGAGCTATGCCGGCATCACGGTGCTCCATGATGTCGACATGGCGCTGGCCGCGGGCGACATGGTGGCGCTGGTCGGGGCCAACGGTGCTGGCAAGTCGACGCTGGTGAAGATCGTCTGCGGTGCGGTCAGACCCGATGCCGGGACCATCGAGGTCGGCGATGCGGTGGTGCAGTTCCGTCACGTGGCCGACGCCCTTGCCATGGGCATCGCCGTCGCCCACCAGCAGGTCGCGATCATCCGGCAGCTGACCGGCGCCGAGAACATCATGCTGGGGCGCGAGCCCCTGCGTGGCGGCCTGATCGCGCCCAGGGCGCTGGCCGCACAGGCGCAGCGCCTTGCCGACCAGTTCGGGGTGGATATCGACCTGTCGGTCGAATGCGACCGGCTCAGCCTCGGCGAGCTGAAGATCCTCGACATCCTGAAGGCTCTCTCTGCCGGGCCGCGCATCCTGATCCTCGACGAGCCCACCGCCTCGCTCACCCTGGCCGAAACGCGTCGGCTGTTCGCCTTCCTCGCCGACCTGAAGCGGCGCGGCCTGGGCATCGTCTTCATCTCCCATCACATGAACGAGGTGTTCGCGCATTGCGACCGCGTCGTCGTGCTCAAGGACGGCCGCAAGGTCCATGATGGCAGCGTCGCCGATACCAGCCTGGCCGCTGTGGTGCGGCTGATGGTGGGCCGCGCCATCGACGATACCGGCTGGGTGAGCCATGCCGCCTCCGGCGACGACCCCCAGGACGCGCCGGTGCGGATCCAGGGCCTGCAGGTCGGCCGCCTGCACGTGCCCGACCTCGTGGTCCGCCGTGGCGAGGTGGTCGGCGTCGCTGGCGTGCTCGGCGCCGGGCAGACCGAATTGCTGGAATGCCTGGCCGGGGCGGCGCGCACCGACGCGGCCGGGACCGTGCGTCTGGCGAGCCTGTCGCGCCTGCCGAGAACCGTCGCGGAGGCGATCGATCACGGCATCTACCTGGTCGCCGACGACCGGCTGCGCAAGGCGGTGTTCCGCGGCCTGTCGGTCGAGGAGAACGTGCTGACCGGATCGCTGGCGCAGGTCAGCCGCCACGGCTTCATCCGGCGGGCGCTGGCGCTCTCGACCGTGCGCGACATCCTGTCGCGGCTGCGGGTGAAATGCAGCGGCCCGGACCAGGAGCTGATGCAACTCTCGGGCGGCAACCAGCAGAAAGTCGTTTTCGGCCGCTGGCTGGTGCGCATCGGCATGGCCTCCTCCACCCCGGTGCTGCTGCTCGACAACCCGACCGAGGGTGTCGATGTCGGCAGCAAGGCCGAACTCTACGCCCTGATCCGCGACATCGCCGGCCGCGGCGCGGCGGTGCTGATCAGCTCGGCGGAGTTCTCCGAACTGATCGGCCTGTGCGACCGGGTCTATTGCATCGCCCATGGCCGGATCACCACCTGCCTGCCCCGCGCAGCACTTTCCGAAGACCGTCTCCTCACCGAGGTGAATTGATGCCAAGCCCACTGTCCGCGCCGGCACCGAGCCGGATCGATTACGGTTCCCTGGCCGCCCGCTACGGAACGGTGGCGGCGGCGTTGCTGATCTTCGTGGTGTTTGCCCTGGCCAGCAGCCGCTTCGTCTCCGCGGCCAATATCGGCAACATCCTGGTGCAGATCTCGGTGCTGATGGTGATCTCGTCCGGGGTCACGGTGGCGGTGGCGAGCGGCGAGTTCGATCTCTCGGTCGGGCAGATCTCCGGCCTGTCCGGGGTGCTGGTCGCGGGTCTGATGGCCTGGTCCGGGCTGCCGATCATGGTGGCGATCCTGCTCGCGATCGTCGCCTGCGTGGCGCTCGGCGTGGTCAGCGGCCTGCTGGTGACCAGGCTGCGCATTCCCTCGCTGATCGCCACCCTGGCGATGGGGCCGATCGCGCTCGGCCTGAACTACGCCTACGACGGCGGCGATTCGATCTATACCGAGTTCCCGAAGCCGTTCTACGTGATCGCCACCGGCCACGTGTTCTCGAAGATCCCGGTGCCGATCGTCATCGCCGCGGTCGTGGTCACGGCGTTCTACGTGCTGATCAACCGGACCCGGCTGGGCCGGGCCCTGGTCGCCACCGGCTCCAACCTGCAGGCGGCCCGCCTGTCCGGCATCAACGTCAATCGCTGCCGGCTGCTGGCCCTGACCTTGTCGGCCACCGGGGCGGCGATGGGCGGGATAATGCTCACCGCACGGCTCGGCACCGGCCAGCCCGGCGCCGGCGAGCCCTATCTGATGGACAGCCTGACCGCGGTGTTCCTGGGCATGACCGCGTTCAGGCCGGGACGCGCCACGGTGCAGGGAACCCTGGTCGGCGTGGTCATCATCGGCATGCTGGATAACGGCCTCAACCTGCTGGGAGCACCGTTCTACCTTCAGAACGAGGTCCGTGGCGTGGTGATGATCGCCGCGGTCAGTCTCGCCGTGCTGCGCGGAGAGATCCGCTTCTTCTGACAGGGGCCCCGTGATGTATCTCGAGAAGCTGCGACTGGACGGTCGCGTCGCGCTGGTGACGGGCGGCAGCGGCGGCATCGGCCTCGCCTGCGGACAGGCGCTGGCCGAGGCGGGCGCGCACGTCGTCGTCGCCGACATCGATGCAGCGCGCGCGCGGGCGGGATCCGATGCGATCGTGGCGGCGGGCGGCAGCGCCGGCAGCGTCACGCTCGACGTGACCAGCCGCGACAGCGTGCAGGACGCCGTCGCCGCGGTGCATGCCGAGCACCGCCGGATCGACATCCTGGTCTGCAACGCCGGCATCGTGGTCTCGGAGATCGCCGCCGAGGAGATGGACGACGACATCTGGACGCGCCAGATAGAGGTCAATCTGAACGGCGTGTTCCGGTGCTGCCGGGCGGTCGCCCCGATCATGCTCGAACAGCGGCGCGGCGCGATCGTCACCATCGGCTCGATGGCGGGCTCGATCGTGGTCCGGCCGCAACAGCAGGCCGCCTACAACGCGTCCAAGGCGGGTGTGCACCACCTGACCAGATCGTTGGCCGCGGAATGGGGCGCGCGCGGCGTGCGCGTCAACGCGGTGGCGCCGACCTACATCGAGACGCCGCTGACCCGTTTCGGCATGGCCAAGCCGGCGCTGTACGACCAGTGGCTGGCGAACACGCCGATGCGGCGCGTGGGCCAACCGGACGAGGTCGCCTCGGTGGTGCATTTCCTGGCCTCGGACGCCGCCAGCCTGATGACCGGCAGCATCGTCCATGCGGATGCGGGCTATACGGCCTGGTGACAGACCCGTCTGGTCCGCGCCGTCCTGCCGGTTCCGGGATTGAGGCAGTTGCAGGGATCGATCGCCGCGAAATGCGCCTGCTGCGCCGGCGCCGCCCGATACAGCGTGCCGACATTGTGCTCGGCGGGATAGCGGACGCCGCGGCGGTCGAGAAGCGCCAGCAGCGCGTCCTCGAAGGCGTGGCAGTCAGTGCCCTTGCGGACCACGTAGTCCTGATGCAGGACGTGGCACAGGAAATGTCCGTAATAGAGCTTCTTCAGGCAGGGCCGGTCGAGTTCGGGCGGCAGGCGCTCGAACCAGTCGTCGTCGTTGCGACGCAGCGCGATGTCGAGCGGGACGATGTCCTCCACGCTGTCAGGATGCACGGCGCGGTATCGCACCGCCGCGCCCGCACAGGCGAACCGGTTCAGGAACGCCTTCGATCCCTCGCGCGCCGTGCATCTGAAGAAGGCGCCGGTCCCGTTCGCGAACACGTCCGACAGCAGCCGTTCCGTCTCCGCCGCGAGCGCCCCGCCGACCTTGAGCATCAGATGATGCTCGAACCGGTCACGATAGTCGCGCAGGCGCGGAGGCAGATGGTCCGGGAAGCGGGCGGCCGCCCATTGCAGCAGGCGGTCCGACAGGCCGGCCGGCAGCACGGGCAGCCGGCGCGAGAGCCGGTCGATCCGGTTCTTCAACGCGAACAGCGCCGGCAGCCGGGCGGTGCCGAGCCGCTCGATGGCGATGACGGTGTCCTTGCCGTAGCGGTCGGCGATGTCGAACGCGTCGCGGTGCATGTATTCGCCGGCGATCGGCAAGCCGGACAGCTCGGCCAGGATCCGCCGCCGCAGGCGCTGCAGGGCGTTCGCATCGTTACTGCCGACATAGAACACCGTCGGATCCGGTTCCGAGGCGAAGGTGTCCACGCGCACCGCGAACACCACCAGGTGGCCCGCGCAGCCAGACGCCTCGAACAGCCGGCCCGGGTCGGCATTGTAGCGCGCGGGCTCGTCGCTCTCGATGTCGCGGACGCGACGTGCGTAGCCGTCATCGTGCCCGCGCCCGCCATCGGCGCGCACGTCGCCCCCGGTGAAGCGGCCGGTCTCGAGACGGTGCAGGATCTCCTCCGGCGCCTCGCCGAGTTCGATGCCGAGATGGTTCACCAGCCGCAGCACTCCGTCGGCATCGACCCGGCCGAACAGCGCCATCTCGGTGTAGGCCGGTCCGCGCTGCACCAGCGCGCCACCGGAATTGTTGCAGATGCCGCCGACCACCGAGGCGCCGAGGCACGATGAGCCGATCACCGAATGCGGCTCGCGGCCGTGCGGCTTCAGCGCGCGCTCGAGCGCATCCAGTGTGGTCCCGGGCAGGCAGACCGCCTGACGGTTGTCCTGGATCAGCCAGAAGCCGGCGATGCGCAGCGTCGAGACCAGGACGACCGGCCGGTCGTAACGCCCGTCGGGGGTGGAACCGCCGGTCAGGCCGGTGTTGGCGGCCTGGATGATCAGGATGCAGCCGCCGGCGACCGCACGCCCGGCGACGCGCCACAGCTCGACCAGCGAACCGGGCCGCACCACCGCCAGCACCGGCCCGCCGCCGGTCCGGTAGCCCTGCCGGTAGGCAAGCGTGTCCGCATTGCTGGTCAGCACGTGCCGCCGCCCGACCACGCGCTGGAACGCCTCGACCAGGTCGGTCGGCTCCTCCAGGGACCGGCTCCGGCGTTCAACCATGCTCACCCCTCAGCGCGCGGACGGCATCCAGGCAGCGGTCGCGGCGTCGCTGCGGCCGAAGGCGGGCAGCTTGGCCTCGAGCTGCTCCACCGTGTTGACGTCCAGCTTGTCGAGCAGCGCGCGGGTGATCAAGGTCGGCGGCACGGCGATCCGGTGTCCCGGATCCTCTCCCGCCAGCAGCATCGCGTCGGCGCGCACCGAGACCGCGCCGAGAACCGCCGCGTCGGCGGCCGCCGTCGCCGCCCACGGCGCGTCCGGCGCCCGCATCGCCTGGATGTCGGCGGTCGAGATGTCAGCGCTGTAGATCCGGAGCTTGCCGCCGAGCCCCGCCTCGTTGGCGGCGAGCGTCACCCCGCGCGCGAACTCGTCCCACGGGGCGAAAACCACGGTGATGTCGGGATGCGAACGGAACACCGCGGCGGACTGGTCGGCGACGTTGGTCGCCACCGGGCTCGCCGCATTGCCCCAGCGTGCCGCCTCGCGGATGCCGGGATGGCTGCGCTTGAGCTGCTGCCAGACCTCGTTGCGGCGGTCGAGCGGCGCGAAGCCTGGGACGTAGACGTAGCCCGCGGTGAAATGGTCGCCGGCATCGCTCAAGGCCTGCGCCAGCACCAGCTGCGCCAGGGCGTGGTCGTCGTGCTGGATCTGCGGGATCCGCGGATTGGCCAGGTCGACGTCGAAAGAGACGACCTTGATCCCGGCCGCGACGGCGGCCTGCGCGACGTCGCGCAGCGATTCCGGCATGCCGTGATCGATGATGATGCCCCGGACGCCGAGGTTGATCGCCTGCTGCACCGCGTCCCGTTCCGCGGCCGCGTCGCCGCGGCCCTGCAGCACCCGCAGCGTGATGCCGAGCGCCCTGGCCTGACGCTGCGCGCCCGCCTGGTAGGCCTGGAAGAAGTCGCCGTCCGAGATCAGCGTGACCAGCGCCACCGGCACGTCACCCTTGTCGAACGGAGCCGGCGCGCCTGGCAGGCCGGCGGCCGCCGCCGGTGCTGGCAGGCCGGCGGCGATGCCCAGCGCGAGCAGGCCGAGCAGTCGGAGGGCACGGATCATGGGGTCGGGTCTCCTTCAGCGGGTGGCGTCACGCCCGGTCCGGTAGGTGAGGGCGAGGGAGGCGACCAGCACCGCCCCCTTGATGAAATCCTGGGCGTAGTAGGGCGCGTTCAGCATCGTCAGGCCGTTCAGCAGCACGCCGACCAGCACCGCGCCGACGAGCGTGCCGACCACGTTCGGACGGCGCAGGTTGAGCACCGCGTAGCCGATGAGCGCCGCCGCGAAACCATCCTGCAGCAGCGAGCCGCCGCTGGTGATGTCGCCGCGCCCGACCCGCGCCGCGAGCAGGATGCCGCCGGTCGCAGCCAGCATGCCGGACAGCATGTAGGCGAGCGCACGGGTGCGGCGCGTCGCGGCGCCCGCCAGGTGGGCCGCCTGCTCGTTGCCGCCCACGGCATAGACCACGCGCCCCCAGCGCGTGCGCTCGAGCAGCAACCAGAGCGCCGGCGCGACGAGCAGCAGGATCACCACCGGCATCGGCACGACATGCCAGAGCCGCCCGCGGCCGAGCGCCAGGAATCCGTGCGCGAACACGCCCTGCGCGGTGCTGCCGTCGTCGAACGGCATCCCCGGCGCGATCGAGCGGCCACCGCTGGGTATGAGCTGCAGCCCGCCGACCAGGAACAGCGTGCCGAGCGTCGCCAGCAGATCGGGAACCCGGCAGAGCACGGTCAGGACCGCGTTGAAGGCGCCGACGCAGGCCCCGGTGGCCAGCACCAGCAGCACCGTCGGCGTCGCGCTCCAGCCCCAGACCACCTGGACGTAGCTGGCGACCATCACCGCCAGCGCCGCCGTGCTGCCGACCGAGAGATCGAACCCGCCGACCGCGAGCGACACCGTCAGGCCAAGCGCCAACAGCGCGGTGACGGTCACGCTCTGCAGGATATGGAACAGGTTCGCCACGTCGAGAAAGCGCGGCTGCAGC
>CAZZZA010000002.1:0-70066 GCA_964658455.1 uncultured Lichenihabitans sp. | reverse complement strand
GCGCCGCCAACATATCCCTTCCAAATTTCCAGATTCTACTTTCAAGGAACAGCCGGACACGGCGAGCCGCGTCGGTGAAGCGGCTTTTAGGCGTGCCCATGCTTCGTGTCAACGCGATGACACCCGCCGCGCAGACAATGGAAACCGCAGGAAACCCAGCAGATCCGGGGTTTCCGGCCCAACCGCCGTAGCTATGCGCTAAGTGCATAGCTACGGCGAGGCTTGTTAAGACGGCGTGGCGGCCTGAAGCGTCAGGCCATCCTCACCGGCCGCGACGGTCACCGTCTCGCCATCATGCAGACCGCCTTCGAGCAGCTTGGTCGCAAGCGGGTTCTGCAGGCTGCGCTGGATCACGCGCTTCAGAGGGCGCGCGCCATAGACCGGGTCGTATCCCTCGGTCGCCAGCCAGTCCTGAGCCGGCGGCGTGAGGTCCAGCACGATCTTGCGGTCGGCCAGCAGCTGGTGGAGCCGGCCGAGCTGGATGTCGACGATCCGTGCCATGTCGGTGCGCTGCAGCCGCGAGAACAGGATCACCTCGTCGAGCCGGTTCAGGAACTCGGGCCTGAAATGCTCGCGAACTACCTTCATGACCTGCGCCTGCACCAGCGCGGTAGTCTCGCCATCCGCCTGACCGGCCAGCAGGTCGGACCCGAGATTGCTGGTCAGGACGATAATGGTGTTGCGGAAATCCACCGTCCTGCCCTGGCCGTCGGTCAGCCGGCCATCGTCGAGCACCTGCAGCAGGATGTTGAAGACATCCTCGTGCGCCTTCTCCACCTCGTCGAACAGGATGACCTGGTAGGGACGACGCCGCACCGCCTCCGTCAGCACGCCGCCCTCGTCATAGCCGACATAGCCCGGCGGCGCGCCGATCAGCCGGCTCACCGCGTGCTTCTCCATGAACTCACTCATATCGACGCGGAGCAGCGCACGCTCGTCATCGAACAGGAACTCGGCCAGCGTCTTGGTCAGCTCGGTCTTGCCGACACCGGTCGGGCCTAGGAACAAGAAGGAGCCGATCGGCCGGTTCTGATCCTGCAGCCCGGCGCGCGCGCGCCGAACGGCGTTGGAAACCGCCACCAGCGCCTCCTCCTGGCCGACGACCCGCTCGCGAAGCTTGTCCTCCATCCGCAGCAGCTTGGCGCGCTCGCCCTCGAGCATCCGGTCGACCGGCACGCCGGTCCATCGTGACACCACCGAGGCGATCGCCTCCTCGGTCACCGCCTCGTTGACCAGCGGTGCGTCGCCGCGATCGTTCTGCTTGAGAGCGGTCTCGCTTTCCAGCGCCGGTATGACCCCATACATCAGCTCCGACGCCCGTCCGAGGTCGCCGCGGCGCTGCGCCATCTCGACCTCGGAGCGCGCCTGGTCCAGACGCTCCTTGAGCTTCTGGGTCTCGCTGACCCGGTCCTTCTCGGAGCGCCAGCCGGCGGTCAGCGCGTCGGACCGCTCCTCCAGATCGGCGATCTCGACCTCGAGCTTGCCCAGACGGTCCCGGCTGGCAGCGTCGTCCTCGCGCCTGAGCGCCTCGCGCTCGATCTTGAGCTGCATCAGCCGACGATCGAGTTCGTCCAGCGCTTCCGGCTTGCTGTCCACCTGCATGCGCAACCGGCTCGCCGCCTCGTCCATCAGGTCGATCGCCTTGTCCGGCAGATAGCGGTCGGTGATGTAGCGGTTGGAGAGCGTCGCCGCCGCCACCAGCGCGCCGTCGGTGATGCGGATGCCGTGATGCAGCTCGTACTTCTCCTTGATCCCGCGCAGGATCGAGATCGTGTCGGCTACCGAGGGCTCGCCGACGAATACCGACTGGAAGCGACGTGCGAGCGCCTGGTCCTTCTCGATATACTTGCGATACTCGTCGAGTGTGGTGGCGCCGATGCAGTGCAGCGTGCCGCGCGCCAGTTCCGGCTTCAGCAGGTTGGAGGCGTCCATCGCCCCGTCGGCCCGGCCCGCGCCGACCAACGTGTGCATCTCGTCGATGAACAGGATGATCTCGCCGGCCGCGGTCTCGATCTCCTTCAGGACCGCCTTCAACCGCTCCTCGAACTCCCCGCGGAACTTGGCGCCGGCAACCAGGGCGCCGAGGTCTAGCGCCAACAGCTTCTTGCCCTTCAGCGCCTCCGGCACGTCACCATTGACGATCCGCAGCGCCAGCCCCTCCACGATCGCCGTCTTGCCGACGCCCGGCTCGCCGATCAGCACGGGGTTGTTCTTGGTGCGCCGGGCCAGCACCTGGATGGTGCGCCGTATCTCCTCGTCGCGGCCGATGACCGGATCGAGCTTGCCCGAGCGCGCGACCTCGGTGACGTCGCGTGCGTATTTCTTGAGCGAGTCGAAGCCGGCCTCGGCGGTGGCGCTATCGACCTTGCGGCCTTTGCGCAGGTCGGCGACCGCTTGCTCGAGCGCCTTTGCCGACGCCTGGGCCGCCGCCAGCGCCCGCCCGGCCGGCTGGTCGCACGCCGCAAGGGCGATCAGCAGCCGGTCCTGGGCGACGAAACTGTCGCCGGCCTGCTTGGCCGCCTGCTGGGCGCTGTCGAGCAGACGCACCAGTTCCGGGGTGGCTTGAGGATGACCGGCCCCGCCCCCCTGGACCTTCGGCAGCTTTGCCAGCTCGGCCTCGACCGCCGCTCGCGCCTGGAGCGGGTCGCCTCCCGCGGCCCGGATCAGACCGGCCGCGGCCCCCTCGGGATCGTCGAGGAGCGCCTTCAACAAGTGCTCGGGCGTCAGCCGCTGATGATAGTCGCGGACCGCGATCGTCTGCGCGGCTTGGAGAAAGCCGCGGGAACGTTCGGTGAATTGCTCCAGATCCATGTCCTGTGTCCCTCTATGTCAGGCGACGTTGAAGGCCAGCTGCTTCGGCGCCCCTCTTGGAGGCAACGCCGACCGGCCCCGCTGGATGTGGTTTACCGACAGATCGACCTCAAGACCCGGTCGAGGCTGCGCGGCCCGGCGAGGGGCGCCGCGACGACAGGGACCGTGCCCGCCGGATGGGTGGCGTCACATCACGACCCTAAAGGCGTTGCGGGGGGTCTGTTCTCGGCCCGGACTGGCCCGGGTCGGGGCGCAGGGCGCACGAACGCCCCGCTCACCCGGCCATCGAGATCCGGCTCTCGGCAATCGGCGCGTGGTCGCGGGCAGGGGGTGCCACTCTCAGCGCGGCGATCATGTCGTCGTTGATCTCGATCAACGAGGTGACGGCGCGCTGGTCCCCCATGGCAGCGATGCTCATCCGGATCGCATAGAGACCGACCTTGGCCAGGTCGGCCTTGAGGACCGGCGGCAGGGTGTTCATCGTCGAGCCGACATCGCGAAGCAATAACGACCAGAGTTGCTGGTTCTTGGCGAGGCCACGCATGCGGGCGTCCTGATCGCCCGTCTGCCTCAGCAGGCGGTTGACGAAGGCGAACGCCGCAGCTTCGGTGTCCCGCGGCGACATCGCGCCGCCCTCCGAACGTCGATATTGATGGACGCCGTAATTCATGGGCTAGCCTTTCTCGGTGCCTGCAACCGAAAGGGGACCGTCCGTTCTGGCCGGTCCCCCTCGGCGTCAGCGGAACAGGGAGAGGATCGACTGCGACTGCGAGTTCGCGATCGACAGCGACTGGATCGCCAGGGACTGCTTCGTCTGCAGCGAGGTCAGCTTGGCGCTGGCCGCCGACAGATCCGCGTCGGTCAGGCCACCGACACCGGTGGTCAGCGCGTCGCTGAGATCGGACGTGAAGCTCTGCATCCCGGTGATCTGCTGCGTGGTCGAGCCCAGCGTCGTGCTGATGGTGTTCATCTTGTTGATCGCCGACTGGATGGTCGTGATTGCGGAGGAAGACTCGCTCAGCGGCGTGCCGGTATTCAGCCCGGTCACAGTGCTGGTGGAAGAGGCCAGGCCTTTTCCGGTCACGTTGATCGAACCGTCATTCTGCAAGACGGCATTGAACCCGTTCGCATTCATCGAGTCGACGAGCTTGCCGGACAGCGTGCTGGACGAGTCCGAGGCGGACGTCAGAATGACGACGACATGGTTGGTGGCAGTCTCCTTGGAGGTGGTGGCGGCGGTGCCGTCATCGAATTCGAAGGTCGTGGTGTTGCCGGACGTGTCGGTCAGCACCACGTTGGTGCCGTTTGCGAACGAGGTGGCCGCCAGTGTGCTCGCGCTGGAGATGTTCACGCCCGTCGCCGACGAGTTGAGCACGTTCTGCGTCGCCGCGGTCGCCGTGCCGCCATTGGTGAGGCTTGACAGGCCGAGCGCGTTCGTCAGCACCGTCGCGCCGGCGCTGATCGCCGAGGCCTGGTTGGCGATGCTGATGGTCGATCCCTGAAGGCCGGTGACGACATTGGCAGTGGCGTTGGTGGCGCTGCCGCTGTCTCCCGTCGAGGTGAGGATGTTGACGCCGTTGAAGGTGGAGTTTCTGGCGTAGAGATTGATCTGGTTGATCGCGTCCGCGACCTGGGTTTTCATGGTGGCGGTATCGATCCCGGTCGTGCCGGCCTGGGTGACGGTCTGCTGCAGGGTCTGCAGCGTCGAGACGATGTCGCTGGCCGCTTTCGACGCCGTGTTGACCACCTGCGCGCCGAGCGACAGGCTGTCCGACACCGCCGACAGGCCGGCGATGTTGCCGCTCATGGACTGCGAGATCGCATAGATCGCCGGATTGTCGGCAGCGGAGGCCACCTTCTTGCCGGTCGATACCTGACTTTCGGTAGCGGTCAGAGATTTCGATGTCGCCGAAAGAGACTCGAGTGCCGCCATGGCTGCTGTATTGGTATTGATAGAGAGAGTCATAGTCCTGCTCCGTTGGTTTGTCGTCGAGTAAGCAAAGCATTATTTGGTTAACGGAACCTTTAGGTTACGCCGTCGGGCTGCAGAGTCTGCGCTTGTTCCGTTCGAATCATGGCCCTGAGCGTCTTCAACGCGGTGTAGAAATCCGACTCCCTGATCATGGACTTGACCATGGCGAGTTCGGGGCTGCCGGCAGTGGTCTGCTCGCGCTCGAGGATGTCCAGCGTCGCCTGCACGGTCTTCTTGGCATCGGCCTGTTCGGCCTCGTTGCCGGCGTAGACGGTCTGCAACGCATAGTAGAGACGGGCTGTCGTGGTTGCGGCCTCGTGCGCCGCCATGATCTGTTTGCCGAACAGGAAGCGGGCTTTGGAGACGAGTTCCACCCGGCATCGGCTCCGGAATCTAATGGTCGCGCCGTTGACGACCATCATCTCACCCGGTCGGAGTTCCAGAACGAGATGAGACATGAGGCACCGTATCCTGGCGGCCACTTGATCGCGGCCGACCCGAGCAATCATGAGTGGAGAGGGTTTCGACTTCGTGAAAGACGGTCAGCTTAGGTAAGAGGCCAGGGACAGGCCCTTCATATCTGCAATCAGCGTATAGGCGGCGGTCAGCTGTGCCTTGTTATTGGATAACGCCGTCGACAACGCAGCGCTGTCGCTGTCTTTAGCCGTGCCGAGCTGCTTGGTCAGCGCGCTCGATAGCGTCGACAGCGACGTCTGCTGGCTGCTGAGCTCGTTCTGCGCCTGTCCGAGTTCGCTCTGGGTCTGGGTGATGGCGTTGTTCGTCGCCGTGACGCCCGTTGCGGTGTCGTCGATCAGCGACGCATAGCCGGCGCTGCTCGAATCCGCGCTGGGGAGTGCCGCGACAACGGCGAGTTCGCGCATCAGATCCCGGATCGACGAGCCGGTGGACGAGCCGCTGGCGCTGCTGCCTTGTGTCAGAACGAACCCGGTGGAGACCTGGTCCGACGGTCCGACCATGACCCGGCGGGCCGAGGCCCCGGAGGCGACAGGGTCGACGCTCAGGGCGGCGGAGAACACCGACTTTCCGGCGGTGTTGTCCGCTGCGGCGGCGACGGTCGCTGCCACCGTCGCGGTATCGCCGTTGGTGCCAACTGTCGATACGCTGGCGGCGATACTCGTCACCATCGTGCTCGTCGCGATGTTGTCGGGATCCGTTACCGGGGCGGTGTCGGCGTGGGTGCCGGCAAACACGTAGCCGGACGAGCCCTTGGTGTTGGCCAGCGACGCCAGTTGCGACAGGGCGAGCTTGGCTTGGCTTGCCGCCGCATTGATCGTGGTGCTGCTGCGGTCGCCTTGCAGGCTGATCAGCGATGTCTTGAGCGCGGTGCCGATCGACGCGATCTGGGTCAGGGCGGTCTGGCTGATCGAGAGGTTGGTCTGCGCCGTGGTGACGTTCTGCTGCCACGCGTCCACGCGGGTGATCTCGGGCTGCAGCGACAAGGATTGATAGCGCTGGGCGCCGAGCCCGGCATAGCTGTCGGCGACGACACCGGAATCGATCGCACCCTGGATGGACGCATTCTGGTCGTTCAGGCGATCGAGGGCGGAGGCCATGGTGGCGATCTGCCCGGTTCCTGCGGCGATGGATGAGACGGTCATCGGCGTGGCTAGTTGATGGCGCTGAGAAGCGCGGAGAACATGGTCTGCACGGTGGTGATGACCTTGGCGTTCGCCTGATAGGCGTTCTGCAGCGCCACGATCGAGGCCATCTCGTCATCGACGGAGACACCGGACACGCTGGTGACCTTGGTGGTCAAGGCGGTCTGGGTCGCGGTTTCCGAGGTGAGATCGCTGGAGGCCTGGGAGATGGTCGCAGCCTGGATGCTGGTGACGCTGGTCGCCAGGCCGGTGATGTCGGTCGATCCCGAGAACGAGGCGCTCAGGGTGCCGGAGATGCCAAGACCGGTGGTCTGCGCGGCGGGCTGGTTGACGCCGGTCTGTACGGTGGCGCCGAGCGAGAAGTTGACCAAACGGTCTATGAGCGTCGTATCCGAGGTCCCGCGGCTGGTGTTGGTGGTGAAGCTCGATGCGCCGGTCGACGAGCCGGTCACGTCGTGGCTGCCGTCCCGGATCAGCGCGGCGTTGGCCGAGACCGCCGGGTTCACCTTGATCTCGGCGGAAAACCCGACCTCGCCGTTCGGCGATGCCGCGTTCGCGACCGAGGGCGGTATGCTCCCGTTGGCGCCTACGAACAGGGTCAACCCCTGGGCGTCGAAGCGGGTCGCCAGGGTCTGCGAGAAGGTGTCGAGCTGCGCCTGCATCGTCGGCAGCGTCTGGTCGCGCAACGTGATGTTGCCGCCGAGCCTGCCGCCGGTCAGGCTGGTGGTGACGTCATTGCCGTTCAGGGTGATGGCCGGGACCGTGCCCGGGTAGGCGGAGCTGGCGTTCAGCGTGGCATCGGCGGTAGCCAGCGGGCCGCTGCTCTGATGGGTCGGCAGAGCGGTTCCATCGGCGGTGCTTACGAGCATGTCGCCGTTCGCGGTCTGCTGGTAGCGAACCGAGATGATGTTCGACAGGTCGGTCATGGCGGTCGCGCGCTGGTTCTCGAGGTCCGCCGTACTGACACCGTTCGCCTTCAACGAACTTATCTGATTGGACAGCTTGCCGATCTGGGACAAAGCGCTGTTGGCGTTCTGGACCTCGGTGACGATCGACTCCTGCGCACTCTGCCGGGCGGACTGATAGGTCGACGCGGTGTTGCGTACCGTGGTCGCCAGGGTGTTGGCGGCGCTGACCACGGCTTGCTGGCCTGAATCGCTCGAAGGATCCGCTTCCAGGGTCAGCAGGGTGGATTGCACCTTGCCGACATCGTCGGACAGCGTGCCGCTGGAGCCGGAATCAGCACTTGTCGAGCCCTGCAGGGCGGAAATCGTGGTGAGCCCGTCGCTGATGGTCTTGAGCGCGGACACCGTGGCGTTCTGATTGTAGAGGCTGGTTTCCAGGGCTTGGTCGATGACGCGCGTGGTCAGACCGGCGACGACGCCGCTGCCCTCGCCTCCCGCGGAACGAGACGAAACCGACAGTTTCTCGGCCGCGTAACCGGCGGTACTGGCATTGGCGACGTTCTGCGAGGCGACCGCCATCTGCGCCTGCAGGGCGCTCAGGCCGCTCGAGGCGATCGCCATCGAACTGTTCAATCCCATGGCACCCTCCTCTCGCGTCAGTGCTTCGCCAGCTCGGGCATCCCAACCCCGGCACAGGCTGCGGGAGAAAACCTAATTTCCGGTTAAGATCACTGCTTCATCGACAAGACGGTCTGCAGCATCTCGTTGGCGGTGGTGACGACCTTGGCGTTGGCGCCATAGGCCTGCTGAGCCGTGATGAGCTTGGTCAGGTCGGTGTCGAGGCTGGTGGTCGAGTTCTCGACCGAGGAGGTCTCAAGGCTGCCGGCGCCGTTCTGGCCGGCGACCGATTGCTGCGCCGAACCCGAGCCGGAGGTCGCTGTGTAGGCCTGGCCGTCATGGGCGGTCAGCGCATTGGGGTCGGCGAAGGTGGCCAGCGGAATCTTGCCGATCATCTGGGAATGATCGTTGTCGAAATTGGCCATGATGTTGCCGTCGGACGTCATCGAGATGCCGGTGTAGCTCCCCGAGGTGACGCTGTCGCTCTGGATGGTCGCGGCCGAGCCGGTGCTGTTGGTGTCGGTGGCCATCGTGGTGCCGGACGCGGAACCGATCGAGCCGAGCTTGACGGTCATCGGCTGCGAGGTCCCGGCCAGTGTGGTGGGAATGGTGAAGGATGCTTGCGAACCGGAGACCGCGTTGGTCGCGGTCGCTGCGGAAGCGGGCGAGGTCTGCGTGATCGAACTCAGCAGGCCGGAGGAGTCGAACGTCACCTGCGCGCTCGCGTTCGGCGTCGATGCGCCATCCACGGACGCGGTCACCGTCCAGCTGTTGTTGCCGTTCGAGGTCCAGTTCATCGCCACCGTATGCTGGTTGCCGGCGGCATCGTAGATCGTCTGCGATTGCGTGGTCGCGGCGGTCGTCGTCGCGGGGCTGGCGGCGGCGGTGCTGCCGGGAAGTTTGGCGTTGTCGGTGATGGTGGTGGTCGCGGTAGGACGGAAGGTGACGTTGGCCACGTTGATCGGGCGCAGCGCGGTGGTGTCGAGGGTTCCGTCGCTCTTGACCGCATAGGCCTTGAGATATTCCTTCGAGGAATTGACCAGGTAGCCCTGGTTGTCCTCGGTGAAGTTGCCGTTCCTGGTGAAATAGTCGGTGGTCTGGAACGTCTTGCTGGTCGAGCCGGTATCGCCGCTCGCCTCGGCGACATTGAAGAAACCGTTCCCGGAGATCGCCAGCGCCAGCGTGTTCGAACTGGAGGTGATGCTGCCCTGGGCCTGGTTTTCCGCCGCGGTCTGCGCGCGCACCGTCTCGGACGTGCCCTGCGACGCCGAAGAGTTCAGCACATAGTCGGAGAAGTCGGTCGAGGTCGCCTTGTAGCCAACGGTCTGGCTGTTGGCGATGTTGTTGCTGATGTCGGTGAAGGCATGGGACTGCGCGGACAGACCGCTCACCGCGGTATTGAGGGCGCCGAAAATCGACATCGTGTGTCTCCAGGGTTGGATAGAGTGCTCGTGCCCGTCACCAGCACGAAGCGTGCCACGTTTTTCCGCGTCTGCGACCGGGCTTTTCGGGAACTGGTGCTGTTCGCCGGTGCCGGTCGGCAGAGTTTGCCGGGCAGTTCATGCCGAGCAGGTGGTCTGCGAGGCGCATGACGGCGCTGCGCTGATGGTTGCGTGTGGCCCAGGGTTTGCAGACCGGGTGTTCGGAGGAGATCCAATGCCTGTCGCCCTGTCCGTCGCCCCGACCCCTGCCACCGTGCCGTCACCGGCATCGCCGCCGCCCGCCGCGTCGTCGCCCACCGCTTCGTCGCACGATGCGGGATCGTTCGGCGCCCATGTCGACGTGGCGCTGCAGAACCCGGCCGATGCCACGGCGGATCGTCGCGTGCGGTCCGATTCATCGGTCGGCAATCATTTGCTGTCATCGTCGCGATCAAGCGGAAACAACGACGGCAAGGGCGACGCCAGGACCGGCGACACCAGGCAGGCAGGCACCATGGCAGCAACGGATCGAGTGACCGAGGCGGCGACAGGCCAGAACACCGGCAAGACCATCCAGCCGGCTCCGGATCTGCTGGCGCAACCGGCTGCGTCACCGACCGCGTCGGTTGCCCCGACCGCGACCGAGCCGACCGGGCAGCCCGCGGGCGCCGCGGCGAACGGTTTAGCCAGGCCCGGCACCAGGCACGCCGCCCGCCATGATCCGGCTCGCTCTGCGGATACGCCGGCTGCGGTTTCGACCGGCGTTGCGGTGGATGCGACCGCCACGCCGGTGGTTGCGCCGGCTCCTGCCGCGAGCGCGGCGACACCGCCCGCCGCCGGCGCCGAGGCGGGCGATGCCGGCGGCAGCACACCTGCGCCCGTCGGGCATGGCGGTGCGGTACAGGACCACGCCGCGACCGATCCCCGCCACGGTGGCGCACCGGACGTCGCGGTGGCCGCTCACGCGGCGGAGGCCGCCAGCCAGCCAGCGGCGGCGGGCGGCGATGCGGGGTCGTTCTCGCAGGCCCTGGCGGTCGCGCCGCAGGACCCGGCGCAGATGGCGGCGATCGCTGCCCAGAATGCCGCGCCGGCCGCGACGACCGGCACCAGCCGGGCGAGCGAAGCGGCGGCCTCCGCGACCTCAGCCGGCGCCGGCCAGACGGCGGACATCGCGGCGCAGGTCGCGGCACCGCTCGTTAAGCTGGCCACGGCGGCGGACGGCGGCAGCCGGATCGAGGTCTCGATGCATCCGCGCGACCTGGGCGCGGTGACCATCCACCTGAACCGCGATGCCGATGGATCGGTCAAGGTCGTCGTCGCCGCGAGCGAGCCCAGCACCTTGCGCAGCCTGATCGCCGATCAGGGCCATCTGCACGCAGCGCTCGACGCCGCGTCGGTGCCGCATGTCGGCCGCCATGTCAGCTTCGCGCTCACCGCGCAGACCCCGGACAGCGCCAGCCAGAACAACGCCGGAGACGGCACCGGGGCGCGGGGCAACCCGTCAGGGTCGGGAACCGGCGCGGACGATCGCGGCGGACGGCGCCAGGAACCGTCGGCGGCATCCGGCGCCGAGGCGGGCTGCGGCGCCGCCGGCGCGACGCAGGACGACGACCGTCCGCGCATGCCGGCGTTCCTGGCCGCCAGGACCGGCTACCACCGCGCCGCCATCAACATCACCGCCTGATCTCGGCAGGAGAGCCTTCCATGAGCGCCAGCATCACCTCATCCTCGGATCTGCTCACCGCCGCGAAGACCGCGGCGAAAAGCGCCCATACGACCAATGCGGCGAGCAGCGCGTCCAGTACGAGCAGCAGCAGCAACACCGATGCGCTGTCGTCCCTGACCAGCAACTACAACCAGTTCCTCACGCTGCTGACGGCGCAGCTGCAGCACCAGGACCCGACCAGCCCGACCGACACCAGCAGCTTCACCAGCGAACTCGCGCAGTTCGCCGGGGTCGAGCAGCAGATCAAGACCAACACCAACCTCACCCAGCTGCTCTCTCTGACGCAGGACAGCCAGGTCAGCCAGAGCTCGTCCTATGTCGGCAAGCAGGCGGTGGTCTCGTCGAGCCAGCTGGCGCTGCAGAACGGCAAGGGCACGCTGCAGATCGGCCCGACGACCGCGCCCGAGACGGTGGCGATCGCGGTCACCAACTCGGCCGGCGCCGTGGTCAGGAGCCAGACGCTCGATGTCGGATCCGGGACCACGACCTGGAACTGGGACGGCACCAGCGACTCCGGCGCCAGCCTCGCGGACGGCACCTACGATGTCGCGGTGGTCAGCCAGACCAGTTCCGGCAGCACGCAGGCGGTCCCGTTCAGCGTCGTCGGCACCATCACCTCGGTCGCCAAGGGCAGCAACAACGGGGTCAATGTGGTGATGGGCTCGACCACGGCCGATCTCAGCAAGGTCACCTCGCTGCTCGCCGCGTCGTGAGGCGATGCGACGATCGTCGATGCGCCGCGTTGCACGGTCTGGCATTCCGAGGGCGGCATGGGCGGCAGAGACAAGACGATCACCGGCGAGATCACGGTGGCGACCGGTCCATGGTCGGAATCGTTGCTGGTCTGCCGCAAATGCAGCAAGAAGCTCGGCGGCGGCTTCGGACCGGATGGCGACGCGCCGCTCGCCGGCGCACTGAAGCAGATCCTGCGCGACCGCAAGCTGCGCCGGCAGGTGCGGATCATCCAGGTCGGCTGCCTGGATATCTGTCCGAAGAAGGCCGTGGTCGTGGTGCGCGGGCGCACGCCGTCGGAAATGCTGATCGTTCCGGCGGGCATGCCGGAGGACGAGGTCGCGGCCCGGCTGCTGGCCCCGACTTGACAGGCCCGGCCGCAGCCGGTTCCTGACAGTTCCATCGCTGGCGTTCCCGTTGATGCATCATCTCGACCAACTGCTCGCGCATTACGGCTACGGGCTGATCGGGCTCGTCGTCATGCTGGAGAGCATGGGCGCGCCATTGCCGGGCGAGAGCCTGCTGATCGGCACGGCGATCTACTGCGCCACCACGCACAAGCTCGACATCTGGCTGGTGATCCCGGTCGCGATCGCCGGCGCGGTGATGGGCGACAATCTGGGCTACCTGATCGGCCGCTCGCTCGGTTTCCGCGCCCTGGCGCGCTGGGGCCGGCATGTCGGACTGACCGAGGAGCGGCTGACGCTGGGGCGCTACCTGTTCCGCCGTCACGGCGGAAAGGTGGTGTTCTTCGGCCGCTTCATCGCCATCCTGCGCACCTTCGCCGCGCTGCTGGCCGGCGCCAACCGCATGCCGTGGCCGGGCTTCCTGGTGTGGAACGCGCTCGGCGGCGTGTGCTGGGCGGGCGGCTACACGCTGGCCGCCTACCTGCTCGGCAGCCAGGTCGAGAAGATCTCCGGGCCGATCGGGATCGTGTTCGGCATCGTCGCCACGATCGTGATCGTCAGCGCGTTTCTTTTCCTCAAGCGCAACGAAAAGCGCCTGACCGAGGAGGCGATGGAAGCGGCGAAGCGGGAGGCGGCGCCCGCCTGAGCACCGCGCCGGCGCGGTCAGACGTTGGTCTGCATCGAATCCGGCGGATCGTCGTCTGGCTGGAAATACAGCGCCGCGCATTCGCGCTCCAGCACGCCGCCGACCAGGCCCATGTCGTCGCGGTAGGCATCGGCCAGGATCTGGTCCACGTCCGGCGAACGGCCCTCGAAATACATGCGATGCACGTCGCGGCGGCGCGCGCCATAGACGATGCGCCCGATGCTGGTCCAGATGCAGGCCATGCTGCACATCGCACAGGGCTGCAGCGTCGCGTACAGCGTCGCCCCGCGCAGATCGTCGCGTCCCAGCGCCTGGCAGGCGCGCCGGATCGCGGTGATCTCGGCATGCGCGGTCGGGTCGTGCTCGGCCGACACCTCGTTGTGCGCCTCGGCGATGACGCGGCCATCGAGGACGATGACGCAGCCGATCGGGCCGCCGCCGGCGCTGTGCTCGCCGGCGCGCGCCAGATCCAGCGCCCGGCGCATCAGGGACAGATCCTCGTCACGGTGCGGCATCGGCGCCTCCTTGGCAGCTGCAACGACCCCGGCACCGGGATGTTCCGCCGCCGCTTCCGGGCCCGGACTGGACGCGACCGCCATTTGGCGAAACAGTCGCGCCGATCACGAGAACGGATCCCCAATGACCCGATTCATCCCCGCCTGGCTGCTGCTCGGCGGCCTCCTGGCCGGCCCGGCCGCGGCCGCCGACACCCATGGCGCGGCAGCGGGCCCGCCGCCGGCCGCCGCCCCCGCCGCCGACGCCGCGGCCAAGTCCGACAACCCGCTGATCGCCGAGCTGCCGCCCGACAGCGTCACCCATCACGGCTTCGCCGCCCCCGGTGCCGCGTCGCTCGGCTACACCGCCACCGCCGGCACCCTGACCCTGCGCGACGAGAAGGGCGCGCCGTCGGCCCGCGTGTTCTATGTCGCCTACGTCGCCGACGGGCAGCAGGCGCAGAAGCGGCCGGTGAGCTTCTTCTTCAACGGCGGCCCCGGGGCCGGCAGCGCATTCCTGCATCTCGGCGCCGCCGGACCGGTGGTGCTGAACTTCCCGGCGAGCAACCCGACTGACGGCGCCAATGCCCGGCTCGCGCCGAACCCGGACAGCTGGCTGCGCTTCACCGACATGGTGTTCATCGATGCGGTCGGCACCGGCTACAGCCGTCCGTTCGACGCCGAGAAGGCGGCCAAGGCGTTCTACGGCGTCAAGCAGGACGGCTCGGCGTTCGCCAGCGCGATCCGGCTCTGGATCGAGCGCAACCACCGCGAGGTCTCGCCCAAATACCTGGTCGGCGAGAGCTATGGCGGCATCCGGTCGATCAAGACCGCCTACGCGCTGGAGACCGAGCAGAACATCCTGCTGTCGGGCATCGTCATGGTCTCGCCGGCGATCGAGATGAGCCTGGTCGGCAACGACACCGACCCGTTGGCCGATGCGATGATGCTGCCCAGCCTGGCCGCCGGGCAGATGGAGCGCACGCACACGCTGAGCCCGCAGGCGCTCGACGACGCCTACCGCTATGCGTTCGGGCCCTACCTCGCCACCCTGGTGGGGCCGCCGCCGGACGGCGACGCGGCCCGGGCCTTCTACGGCAAGGTCGCCGACATGACCGGCGTGCCGGAGCGGGTGGTGGCGGCGCAGCGGGCGATGCTCGCGGTGGAATCGCACGACGTGCGCAGCCGCGACGGCCGGCTCTACAGCCTGTACGACGACACCGTCTCGATCGCCGACCCGTTCCCGGACGGCGCCGACAACAGCGACAGCCCGGAACCGGTGCTGGCGGGCTTCGGCCTCGCCTACGGCAACGCGTTCGCCGGTTACGCAGGCGACGTGCTCGGCTTCCATACCGAGCTGAAATACGACCTGCTCAATCTCGAGGTGAACGGGGCCTGGGACTACAAGCAGGGCGGCGCGCTGATCGCCCAGGGGGTGCCGGATCTGAGGAAGCTGCTGGCGCTGAACCCGTCGCTGCGCGTGTTCATCGCCCATGGCATGTTCGACCTGGCCTGCCCGTTTGCCGGGTCGCGCTGGCTGGTCGAGCACATCCCGGTCGGCCGCGACCGGATCCGGCTGAAGCTCTATCCCGGCGGGCACATGCTCTACACCCGGCCCGACAGCCGGGCCGCCCTGTCGCACGACGTGGCCGCGCTCTACGCGACCGCCCCCTGAACCGCACGAATCCGGCCATTTGGCGAATCCAAGCGTTGTTTTCGCCAAATGGCGACACTATTATGTGAGGGGTGAGACACCGGACCGTTCCATGCACACCCCTGGCGCCCTGAAACCGATCCCGCGCCTGGCGTCCGGCGACCCGGACGGCTGGGTCACCGACGAGGAGGCGCGGGCGATGCTGCGGGCGGTGCTGGTGCTGTTCGATCACTGGTCGCTGCCACGCGAGGCGCGGCTGGTGCTGCTGGGGCGGCCGAGCGAGCGCACCTTCCAGCGCTGGCGCGCCGGCGAGGTGGGGATGCTGTCGGTCGACACCGTGCATCGGCTGGGCGATCTGCTCGGCATCCACAAGGCGCTCCGCTACATGTTCGCCGACGTGACCCACGCCTACGGTTGGATCCGCCGGCCCAACACCGCCTTCGGCGGCGCCTCGGCGCTCGAGGTGATGCTGCAGGGCGCGCCGTCGCATCTGTCCAGGGTCCGCGCCTATCTCGATGCGGAACGAGGCGCCTGGTGACGCCAAGGCTGGCGTGGGCGAGCGGCTTTCGAATCATCCGCACCATCTACCCACCGGTCGACCTGTTTGAGGACATCGCCGATCCGGCGGACTGGGAGCTGCTCGCCGCGGCGGAAGCCAAGCTCAACCCGCGCCTGGCCGACCGGATCGGCAACCTGGCGCTGGTGCCGCCGGAGCGCCGCATCGCCGGGCCGACCGCCTCGATCGCGATGGGCGCCTTCACCCATGTCTCGACCGACCGGCCGAGCCGCTTCTCGGACGGACGCTACGGGGTCTGGTACTGCGGCGACCGGGTCGAGGTCGCGCTGGCGGAGACCGCCTTCCATTTCGAGCGCTTCATGCGCGCCACCGCGGAGCCGGCATGCGACGCGGATTTCCGTCTGCTGATCTGTCCGGTGTCCGGCGACCTGGTATCGCCGCCGGAAGCCTGTCTCGACCCCGACGACTGGGCGTCGGGCCAGCGCTTCGGACGGGCCGCGCGCGAGGACGGCCATGACGGGGTGGTGTATCGGAGCGTGCGCTACCCGGCAGGGCTGGCGGCGGCGCTGTTCTGGCCGGACGGGCTGACGCTGCCGATCAACCAGGCCCGCCACTACCGGTATCGCTGGGACGGGCAGCGCATGACCCACTACCTGCCCAACGACGCCACCGCCTGGTCACCCTGGCCGCCCTCGCAGCCGAGGGGATGAAGGCGGCCGCCGCCTTGAGCCCCGGACGACTCAGACCGTCGGCGCCGCCGGGTCCATCGCCGCGGTCGGCGTCGGCGCCGGCCTGGAGGCGGTGATCGGCTCGCCGACCGGCGCCGGACGCGCGGCGTCGCGGGCGCCCTCGGTAATCATCTCCAGACGGCCGGTCACCTGACCGCCATCCTCCACCTGCAGGCGTCGGCAGCGCGCGGTGCCGACCAGGCGGCCGGTCGCGCGGATGGTCAAGTTGCCGCGGGCGGTCAGCGTGCCGTCCACGGTGCCGGCCAGCTCCGCATCCTCGACCTCGATCTCGCCGCGGAACACGCCGCCCGGCGCGACCGCGAGTTCGGTGGCGTGGATCATGGTCGCCTCGACCGTGCCCTCGACCACCAGCCGCTCGGCATCCTGGACCACGCCCTGGACGCTGATGCCGCGCCCCACCACCAGGGTGCGGCGGTCCGCCCCGTCCTTCTTCGGCGCCGGCGTCGCCTGGCCCGGACTGGTGCCAGGCACGGGCGCCCGCATCATGCCGGCGGGCTGGGTCGGCGCGGCGGGCACCGCGCCGGACGCTGTGGTCGGCGGGGACGGCGGAGCGGGGAACGGTGAACGACCCATCGGCGGGGCCTCCTTCGGCTCTGTTGGGTTCTGGGGCTGGGGGGGGTGCGACGGAGCAGCGTGGGCGATGCCGCCCGCGGCGCCGGCGGTCTGGGTGCCGGCGGGAGTGGACGGCCGAGACGGCTGGAACACCGATGCCGGTGTCGCGACCTCGTCGGGTTTGCGTCTCTTGAACAAAATCTGACCCCCGCTGCTCTCGTCGATCTTTCGGTTTCGAGCGGCGCTGCCACGATACCGCCTGGGGCACGACGACAGACCGGACTCCGCCTTAGCCCCGGCCGCGCCGGGGGACAAGGCCGACGGCCCGGCTTTGCCGCATCGCCCGGCGGCGCGGACGCCGGCGCCACGGTTGCGGCGGCGCCTGCCCGGTGTTAGCGGAAACCGGCCGCAACCCTGCCCAAGCCCAACCCCGCTCTGAGGATACCGCCGTGTCGCCGACCGACTTCTCGAAGGATGCGCGGTTCGATCTGCTGTGCATCGGCAATGCGATCGTCGACGTGCTGGCCTCGGTGCCCGCCGGCCTGCCGGAGCGATACGGCATGACGCCCGGCAGCATGACGCTGATCGATGCCGCGCGCGCCGACGCGCTCTACGCCCAGCTCACCCCGGAGCAGCAGACCGGCGGCGGCTCGGCCGCCAACACCGCCGTGGTGGCGGCGGCCCTCGGCGCGCGCACCGCCTATCTCGGCACCGTCGCCGACGACGCGCTGGGCCGCGCCTATGCCGCCGACCTCGCGGCGGCCGGCATCCATTATCCGACGCCGCCCCTGACGGCGGCGCGCGCCGGCGGTCATACCACCGCCCGCTGCCTGATCCTGGTGACGCCGGACGGGCAGCGTACGATGAACACCTATCTCGGCGCCTGCACCGCGTTCGGCCCGGACGATCTCGACGAGGCGACGGTGCAAGACGCCGCCATCACCTACCTCGAGGGCTACCTGTTCGATCCGCCGGCCGCGCAGGCGGCGTTCCGCGGCGCCGCCGGCATCGCCCACGCCGCCGGCAGGAAGGTGGCGCTGTCGCTGTCGGACCCGTTCTGCGTCGACCGGCATCGCGACGCGTTCCGGGCGCTGGCGGCGGGCCATGTCGACATCCTGTTCGCCAACGAGGACGAGATCGTCTCGCTCTACCAGGCCGAGAGCTTCGAGCAGGCGGCCAGGCAGGCCGGCAGCGATGTCGAGCTGGCGGTATTGACCCGGTCGGCGCAGGGCAGCGTGGCGCTGCGGCGCGGCGAACGCTGCGACATTGCCGCCGCGCCGGCGGTGGTGCGCGACAGCACCGGGGCCGGCGACGCCTATGCGGCCGGCTTCCTGGCCGGGCTCTGCCGCGGCGCGCCGATCGCGGAATGCGGCCGCATCGGCAGCATCGCCGCGGCCGAGGTGATCTCGCATTTCGGTGCCCGCCCGCAGGCGGACCTGCGCGCGCTGGTCGGACATGTCGGCTAGCCTCTGACCGGCGGACGACTGGCAGACCTGCGGCGGCGCGGACGGTCCGCGGCCATTTAAGGCGTGCAATGTCGGGCCGCCGGCTTTATCAAGCCGCCAAGCATTTCCCAGATCCGGGGCTATAGCGGGCCCGCCTGCACCGTTTTCCACCCGGCATCGTGCCGGGCGGGGGACGGCGCTTGGCACATCTCGCGCCCGCCCGGACGCAGACGAGAGCCAGACCGCCCGCATGGACATTCGCAACATCGCCATCATCGCCCACGTCGATCACGGCAAGACCACCCTGGTGGACCAGCTGCTGCGGCAGTCCGGCTCGTTCCGGGACAACCAGGTGGTCGCGGAGCGGGCGATGGACCGCAACGACCTGGAGCGCGAGCGCGGCATCACCATCCTGGCCAAGTGCACCAGCGTGGTCTGGAAGGACACCAGGATCAACATCATCGACACGCCGGGCCACGCCGATTTCGGCGGCGAGGTCGAGCGGATCCTGAACATGGTCGATGGCGCGATCGTGCTGGTCGACGCCGCCGAGGGCGCGCTGCCGCAGACCAAGTTCGTGCTCACCAAGGCCCTGGCGCGCGGCATCAAGCCGATCGTGGTGGTCAACAAGGTCGATCGCCAGGACGCCCGTCCCGACGAGGTGCATACCGAGATGTTCGATCTGTTCGCCGCACTCGGCGCCAATGACGAGCAGCTCGATTTCCCGATGCTGTTCGCGTCCGGCCGCCAGGGCTGGGCGGACATGGAGCTGGACGGGCCGAAGAAGGATCTGGCGCCGCTCTACGACCTGGTGCTGAGCCACGTGCCCGGCCCCAGGCTGGACAAGGACGCGCCGTTCGCGATGGTCGCCTCGATCCTGGAGGCGGACAATTTCCTCGGCCGGGTGCTGACCGGCCGCGTCGAGCAGGGGCGCGCGCGGGTCAACATGCCGGTGCGGGTGCTGCGCGCCGACGGCTCGGTGGTCGAGACCGGCCGCCTGACCAAGCTGCTCGCCTTCCGCGGCCTGGAGCGGGTGCCGACCGAGGAGGTCGAGGCGGGCGACATCGTCGCCGTGGCCGGCCTGTCCGAGGCGACGATCCCGGAGACCATCGCCTCGCCGGAAGTCACCGCCGCGCTGCCGGCGATCCCGGTCGATCCGCCGACCCTGTCGATGACGTTCCGGCTCAATGACGGTCCGCTGGGCGGGCGCGAGGGCAAGAAGGTGACGTCGCGGCAGATCCGCGACCGGCTGTTCAAGGAGGTCGAGGGCAACGTCGCGATCCGCGTCTCGGAGAGCCCGGAGAGCGAGGCGTTCGAGGTGGCCGGGCGCGGCGAGCTGCAGCTCGGCGTGCTGATCGAGCAGATGCGGCGCGAGGGCTTCGAGCTGACGATCGGCCGGCCGCGCGTGCTGACCCGCGACAACGCGGAGACCGGCGAACGCGAGGAGCCGTTCGAGGAGATCCTGGTCGATGTCGACGAGCCCTATTCGGGGGTCGTGGTCGAGAAGCTGAGCATCCGCAAGGGCCAGATGCAGGACATGCGTCCGAGCGGCGGCGGCAAGGTGCGCCTGACCTTCCTGATCCCGTCGCGCGGCCTGATCGGCTACCATAACGAGTTCCTGACCGACACCCGCGGCACCGGCATCATGAACCGCCTGTTCGCGGGCTATCAGCCCTGGGCCGGCTCGATCGCCGGGCGCGTCAAGGGATCGCTGATCAGCTCCGAGGACGGCGCCGCGGTGCAGTATTCGCTGTTCTCGCTGCAGGAGCGGGGCGTGCTGTTCGTCGATCCCGGCGAGAAGGTCTATGTCGGCATGATCCTGGGCGAGCATTCGCGCGAGAACGATCTCGAGGTGAACCCGATCAAGGAGAAGAAGCTCACCAACATCCGCGCCGCCGGCAAGGACGAGGCGCTGCTGCTGGTGCCGCCGCGCCGCATGAGCCTGGAGCAGGCGATCGCCTATATCGAGGATGACGAGCTGGTGGAGGTGACGCCGTCGGCGGTCAGGATCCGCAAGCGCTACCTCGATCCCAACGAGCGCAAGAAGATGGAGCGTCGGGGCGATAGCGCCGCCTGAGACGACCGGGCGACAGCGCCGCCTGAGGCCAAACGGGCGACGGCGCCGCCCGAGGCGGCCCGTTGCCGGAGACTTGATCACACAGAAACGATCGGCGGTTATCCCGGGAAAACCGCCCGCTTCCCGGCAGTCCGGCGCCCGGATGCGGCATTGCCATGAAATTGCCACCTTCTGTTGGGTGTTTTCCCCAGGAATGTGTTGTTTTTCAGGCGGTTTTGTCAGGAACTTGCGTAGATTACCTAACTTTGCCCCGCGACGGCGTTCCACTGACATGGTATGCAATGCAGGCGCAGCGATCCTCCTTCGAGGGGATCGGCCTCGCAGACACAACGCCTGTCCCATCCTCGGAGACACCCATGACCTTCACTACCCGGTTCCTCGCCGCCGTTTCCACCGCTGCCCTGCTTGGCGCCGCGGTCCCGGCCTTCGCCCAGACCACCCCCGACACTTCCGCGCCGAGCACCACCACCGCCCCGGCGACCACCACCCCGGCTGCACCGATGGCTGCCCCCAGCACCACCACCGCGCCGAGCACCACCACCGAGGCGCCGGCCGCTTCGAGCAGCGACACGATGGCGCCGAAGAAGACCACCAAGCACCACCGGAAGAGCCACAAGGCCAAGAAGTCCTCCAGCAGCATGGCCGCGCCGCAGTAATTCGCGACGCTTCCGTTCGTGCGTGAGCAGGGGCGTCGGGACCGGTGAAAGCCGGGACCGGCGCCCCTGATCGTTTCCAGCCCGATCCGGCTGCCCCGGCCCCGATGCAGAGCCCGACGCCGCCCGGCCAGGAGCGCCTGTCGCCGCGCCACCTGCTGCCGATGGGCGGGCTCGGCTTCGCCTCCGGCCTGCCGCTCTACCTCAGCTTCTTCACCCTGCAGCAATGGCTGGCGGAGAGCTACGTCTCGCTGCGGACCATCGGCGGCGCGGCGCTGGTCGGGCTGCCCTATCTGCTGAAGTTCCTCTGGGCGCCGCTGTTCGACCGCGCGCCGCCCGGCCCGCTGGCCCGTCTCGGCCGGCGGCGCGGCTGGATGCTGCCGATCCAGGCGGCGCTGACGCTCAGCATCGTCGCGCTGGCGCAGTACGACCCGGTCCATGCGCTGGCGGCGGTGTTCGCGACCGCCTGCCTGGTCGCCTTCTGCTCCGCCAGCCAGGACATCGTCATCGATGCGTGGCGGATCGAGCGCTTCGCCCCGGCCCACCAGGCCGCCGCGCTCGGCGCCTACAGCTGGGGCTACCGGATCGCCATGCTCTGCTCCGGCGCCGGGGCGATCTGGATCGCCGCCAGGCTCGGCTGGCACGCGTCGCTGCTGATCATGGCCGGGCTCAGCCTGCTCGGGCCGGGGCTGGCGCTGCGCCTGCGCGAACCGGCGCTCGCCCTGCCGGCGGCCGACGACCGGGGCTCCGGCTGGCGCGCGGCGATGCAGCGCCGGGTAGTCGCGCCGTTCGCCGAGCTGCTGGGCCGACGCGATGCCTGGGCGATGATCCTGTTCGTGCTGCTGGCCAATCTCGGCACCCAGCTCGCCGACAGCATGGCCTATCCGTTCTACCACGCGCTGGGCTTCGCCCCGACCGCGGTCGCCGGCGCCAACGGCGTGCCGTCGCTGGCCGCGGCGCTGGCCGGGGCGGCGGCCAGCGGCTTCCTGGTCGCCCGGTTCGGCCTCGGCCGGTCGCTGATCCTGACCGCCTGCGTGCAGATGCTGTCGATCCTGCTCTACGTGGCGCTGGCCCGCTCCGGGCCGGTGCTGCCGCTGCTGTTCGCGAAGGTGACGCTGGAGGGGTTCGCCGAGGTGCTGGCGGCGACCACCTTCGCCACCTACCTGTCGCGGCTCTGCTCGCTGGACTACACCGCGACCCAGTTCGCGCTGCTCTCCTCGCTGGCCCCGGTGGCATGGCGCACGCTGGGCGGCGCCACCGGCATCCTGGCGGAACGGCTGGGCTGGGAGGCGTTCTACCTGCTGACCGTGGCCGCCTGCCTGCCCGGCATCGCCGTCATGCTGGTGCTGCTGCGCCGCCACCCTGGCGGGGTGCCGGCGCGGCGCTGAGCATTGCGGGGATGCGGCGCGGCCGGCGCGCCACCATGTGCCTGACCACCATCAGCGGGACAACAACATGAGCGCCACGCCGACCCTGCGACCGTCCACGGCGCATCAGGCGCTGGGCGAGACGTTCTTCGACCCGGTCGAACCGGCCGCGTTCCCAACCCACATCCTGCGCTACCGCAACCAGGCCCAGGCCGAACGGCTGGGGCTGGGGGCGCTGTCGACGGGGCAATGGATCGAGCATTTCGGCCGCTTCGCGCCGCTGCCGGGCTCGCTCCCGCAACCGCTGGCGCTGCGCTATCACGGCCACCAGTTCCGCAGCTACAACCCGGAACTCGGCGACGGGCGCGGCTTCCTGTTCGCCCAGGCCTACGCGCTCGACGATGGCAGGCTGCTGGATCTCGGCACCAAGGGCAGCGGCACCACGCCCTGGTCGCGCGCCGGCGACGGCAGGCTCACGCTCAAGGGCGGCGTGCGCGAGGTGCTGGCGACCAGCCTGCTGCAGGCGCTCGGCGTCGACACCTCGAAATCCTTCTCGCTGATCGAGACCGGCGAACGGCTGGCGCGCAACGACGAACCCTCGCCGACCCGCTCGGCGGTGCTGGTGCGGCTCAGCCATTCGCACATCCGCATCGGCAGCTTCCAGCGCCTCGCCTATCACGGCGAAACCGAGGCGATCGGCCGGCTGATCGCGCATTGCGTGCAGCACTACCTGCCGGACGCGCAGCGCCCCGATCCCGGCGCGCAGGCGCTGGCGTTCCTGGAAGCGGTGATGGCGCGGGTGGCCAGGACCGGCGCGCAGTGGATGGTGGCCGGCTTCGTGCACGGGGTGCTGAACACCGACAACATCAACATCACCGGCGAGAGCTTCGATTACGGGCCCTGGCGCTTCCTGCCGACCTACCAGCCCGGCTTCACCGCCGCCTATTTCGACAGCAGCGGGCTGTATGCCTACGGTCGCCAGCCCGACACGCTGCTCTGGAACCTGGCACGGCTTGCCGAATGCCTGCTGCCGTTCGCCAGCCAGGAGGCGCTGGAGGCGGTGCTGCAGCGGTTCGGGGCGTGCTTCCATGCCAGCCTGGGCCAGGCGATGCTGGCTCGGCTCGGCCGGTGCAGCGCCGGCGCGGAAGCCGACGCGGTGCTGACCCGTCAGGTCTGGGAGGCGCTGCGGGTCAGCCAGGCGCCGTTCGAGCGCTTCTTCTTCGACTGGTTCGCGACGGTCCCGGACGGCTACGACGACCCGGCGTTCCAGACGCTGCGGACGCTGCTCGACCGGCATCCGCCAGCGCCCGGCGCCACCCGCGATCACGCCGCCTTCGCCACCGGCGCGCCCTGCACCCTGCTGATCGACGAGGTGGAACACCTGTGGTCGGCGATCGCCGACGCCGACGACTGGCAGCCGTTCCACGACAAGCTGGCGGCGATCGCCACCCTGGAGCAGGCGCTCGGCCTTGCAGGAGACGCGGTCGCCCGATCGCCGTAGGCTGCGCGCGAACCACAGCAAGAGTGCCCGGGCATGCATGAAGCCGAGACCGTGATCCGACGCGACGGTAGGCTCGGCCGGATCACCCTGAACCGGCCATCGGCGCTCAATGCGCTCAATCTCGCTATGATCGAGGCGATCGACCGGGCGCTGACCGACTGGGAGCACGACCCGGCGGTCGTCGCGGTGCTGATCGACGGCGCCGGGCCGCGCGGCCTGTGCGCCGGCGGCGACATCCGCGTCATGCAGCGCAACGTCAGGGACGGCGAGGCGGCGCAGGCGGACCGCTACCTGGCGATCGAATACGCGCTGAACGCCCGCATCGCCGCCTACGCCAAACCCTATATCGCGCTGATGGACGGGATCGTCATGGGCGGCGGCGTCGGGGTGTCGGCGCACGGCGCAGTGCGCATCGTCACCGAGCGCACCAGGCTGGCGATGCCGGAGGTCGGCATCGGCTTCCTGCCCGATGTCGGCGGCTGCTGGCTGCTGGCCCGCGCCCCGGACCAGCTCGGCACCCATGCCGCGCTGACCGGCACCACCCTCACCGCCTTCGACGCCATCGCCTGCGGGCTCGCCGACCATCATCTGCGCGCCGAACGGCTGGACGAGCTGACGCTGGCGCTCGGCGGTTGCGCGGACCGGGCGGCGATCGACGCGGTGGTGGCCGGCCTCGCCAGCCCGCCGGACCGCGAGGGGTTCTGCGTCGCCCCCGCCTGGATCGCCGAATGCTACCGGCACAACAGCGCCGCCTCGATCGTGGCGGCGCTGCGCGCGCATGCCGATCCGGCGGCGCAGGCGGCCGCGTCCCGGATCGAGACGGTCTGTCCGATGTCGGTCGCGGTCACCTTGCGGGCACTGCGGCTGGCGTCCGGGCTCGGCTCGCTGTCGGCCTGCCTGGCGCTGGAACATCATCTCGCCGCCGGGATGATCAGGCGGCACGATTTCGTCGAGGGGGTGCGGGCAGCGCTGCTGGACAAGGACCGCAATCCCGCCTGGCAGCCACCGACCCTGGCCGGGCTCGATCCGGCGGCGGTCGACGCGCTGTTCGCGGGTTTCGCCGTCCGGGGCTGACGCCGGACCGCCGCACCGCCCGCTCCACCGACGGCGAGAATGGAAATACAGTTCCATCTCTGCCACAATGCGGAATATATGGAGCGGCACGGCGCGGGGAGTCCGAGATGGGCGGTGACAGGCTCGATGTGGTGACGATCGGCCGCTCGTCGGTCGATCTGTACGGGCAGCAGATCGGCTCCCGGCTCGAGGACATGGACAGCTTCAGCAAGGCGGTCGGCGGCTGTCCGGCCAACATCGCCATCGGCACCGCGCGGCTCGGCCTGCGCTCCGGGCTGATCACGCGGGTCGGCGACGAGCATCTCGGCCGCTTCATCCGCGAGCAGCTGGGGCGCGAAGGGGTCGCGGTCGATGGCGTGCATACCGACCCGGACCGCCTGACCGCGCTGGCGATCCTGGGCGTGCGCGACAGCAGCAGCTTCCCGCTGATCTTCTACCGCAGCGACTGCGCCGACGGCGCGCTGGACGAGATCGACATCGATCCGGCGCTGATCGCCCGCACCGGCGCGGTCCTGGTCACCGGGACCCATTTCGCCCGCCCGCACAACGCGGCGGCGCAGCGCCGGGCGATGGCGCTGGCGCGGGGCAATGGCGGCAAGGTGATCCTCGACATCGACTACCGGCCCAATCTCTGGGGCCTGTCCGGCCATGGCGACGGCGAGAACCGCTATATCCGCGCCGAATCCGTCACCGCGCGGCTGGCCGCGATCCTGCCGGACTGCGACCTGATCGTCGGCACCGAGGAGGAGCTGCACATCGCCGGCGGCAGCGAGGACAGCCTGGGCGCGATCCGGGCGATCCGGGCGCTGGCGCCAGATGCCACCATCGTCGCCAAGCGCGGCCCGATGGGCTGCGTGGTGTTCCCGGGCGCGATCCCGGACTCCATCGAGGACGGGATCAAGGGACCGGGCTTTCCAGTCGAGGTCTACAACACGCTCGGCGCCGGCGACGCGTTCATGTCCGGGTTCCTGCGCGGCTGGCTGCGCGCGCTGCCGCTCGAGACCTGCTGCGCCTATGCCAATGCGTGCGGCGCGTTCGCGGTGTCGCGGCTGCTGTGCTCGCCCGAGATCCCGACCTTCGCCGAGCTGCAGCATTTCCTCGATCATGGCAGCGCGCATCGCGGGCTGCGTCACGACGCGACGCTGAACCACCTGCACTGGGCGACCACGCGCCGCGCGCAGGCGACGCCGATCATGGCGCTGGCCTGCGATCACCGGCTGCAGCTCGAGGCGGTCGCGGACCAGGCCGGCGTGCCGCGCGACCGGATCGCCGCGTTCAAGCTGCTGGCGGTGCGGGCGGCGGCGCAGGTCGCGGCCGGACGCAAGGGGTTCGGCATGTTCCTGGACGGCCGCTACGGGCGCGAGGCGCTGTTCGCGGCGTCGCATGCCGGGCTGTGGGTGGCGCGGCCGGTCGAACGCACCGGCTCGCGGCCGCTCGAGTTCGAGAGCGGGCCGGACGGCACGGCGTCCGGCAGCCTGGGCGCGGCGCTGCTGGAATGGCCGTCCGAGCAGGTGATCAAGTGCCTGTGCTTCTACCATCCCGACGACGATCCGGCGCTGCGGCTGCAGCAGGAACGCGAGTTGCTGCGGGCGCAGGATGCCTGCCGCCGTCTCGGCCGCGACCTGCTGGTCGAGATCATCGCCGGCAAGCATGGCGACCTGCTGCCGGACACCATCGCCCGGGTGCTGACCCGGCTCTATGCGATCGGCTTGCGGCCGGACTGGTGGAAGCTCGAGCCGCAGCAGGACAGCGCCGCCTGGCGCAGCACCGCGCAGGTGATCGCCGACAACGACCCGCTCTGCCGCGGCATCGTGATGCTCGGGCTGGAGGCGCCGGAGGCGGCGCTGGTGGCGGCGTTCGAGGCCGCCGCCGCGGTGCCGCTGGTGCGCGGCTTCGCGATCGGCCGCACCATCTTCATCGAGCCGGCGCGCGCCTGGATGGCGGGCAGCATCGACGACGCGCAGGCGGTGGAGCAGATGGCGGCACGGTTCGCGGCGCTGGTGGCGGCCTGGAACGCCGCCCGGCCGGCCGCTTGATCCGGCATCGACCGCGTCGCCGGGCGACGGTGCAGCAGCAGGAGACGGCGTCGTGACGACCATCAGACTGACCATGGCGCAGGCGCTGGTCCGCGCCATGGCCGCGCAGACCACGGAGATAGACGGCGAGACGGTGCCGTTCTTCGCCGGCGTCTGGGCGATCTTCGGCCACGGCAACGTCGCCGGGCTCGGCGAGGCACTGCATGGCATGCGCGACGCAATACCGACGCTGCGCGCGCATAACGAGCAGGGCATGGTGCATGCCGCGACCGCGTTCGCCAAGGCGTCGATGCGCCGGCGGGCGATGGCGGTGACCAGCTCGATCGGGCCGGGGGCGCTGAACATGGTGACCGGCGCCGCGGTGGCGCACGTCAACCGCCTGCCGCTGCTGCTGCTGCCGGCCGACGTGTTCGCCGGCCGCACCCCCGACCCGGTGCTGCAGCAGATCGAGGATTTCGGCGACGGCACGGTGAGCGCGAACGACGCGTTCCGGCCGGTCTCGCGCTATTTCGACCGCATCACCCGGCCCGAGCAGCTCATCCCAGCGTTCTTGCGGGCGATGGCGGTGCTGACCGATCCGGCGGAATGCGGACCGGTGACGCTGTCGCTGTGCCAGGACGTCCAGGCCGAGGCGTTCGACTATCCGGCGCACCTGTTCGAGACCCGGCTGCACCGGATCCGCCGGCCGCCTTGCGACCCGGTCGAGCTGGAGCAGGCGGTGGCGGCGATCCGGGCCGCGCGGCGGCCGATGCTGATCGCCGGCGGCGGGGTGCTGTATTCCGGCGCGCAGACCGCGCTGTCGTCGTTCTGCGATGCGCGCGGGGTGCCGGCGGGCGAGACCCAGGCCGGCAAGTCGGCGCTGGCTGGGTCGCGCGCCATGGCGATGGGCGGGGTCGGCGTCAGCGGCACCGCCTCGGCCAACGCGATGGCGGCGGGCTGCGACCTGGTGATCGCGGTCGGCACCAGGCTGCAGGATTTCACCACCGGCTCGTGGGCGCTGTTCGCCGGCAGCGCGCGCACCATCGTGTCGATCAACGTGCAGCCGTTCGATGCCGGCAAGCATGGCGCGATCGCGCTCGTCGCCGATGCCAGGGCGGCGCTGGCCGCGCTCGATGCGGCGCTGGGCGACTGGCGGCCGGACCCGGGCTGGACCGAACGGGCCGAGGCTGAGCGGCGCGACTGGGACCTGGCCGCCGCCGCCTATACCGCCGCACCGGCGGCGGACCAGGCGACGCTGCCTTCCGACGCGCAGGTGATCGGCGCGGTGCAGCGCGCCGCGCTGCCGTCGGACGTGGTGGTGTGCGCCGCCGGCGGCCTGCCGGCGGAGCTGCAGAAACATTGGCGGCCGGGCCGGCCCGGCGGCTACCACATGGAATACGGCTTCTCCTGCATGGGATACGAGCTGGCCGGCGCGCTCGGCGTGAAGATGGCCGACCCGTCGCGGGAGGTCGTGGTGATGGTCGGCGACGGCTCGTACCTGATGCTGAACTCCGAGATCGCCACCTCGGTGATGCTCGGCCAGCGCCTGATCGTCGTGCTGCTCGACAATCACGGCTATGGCTGCATCAATCGCCTGCAGCAGGCCTGCGGCGGCGCGCCGTTCAACAATCTCTGGAAGGACAGCCAGGCGATGGCGGCATTCCCCGAGATCGATTTCGTGGCGCATGCGCGCGGGCTCGGCGCGCTGTCGGAGAAGGTGGCGGACGTGGCGGCCCTGGAGGCGGCGATCGGCCGGGCACGAAGCGCCAGCCGCACCAGCGTGATCCTGATCGAGACCGATCCGGTGGCGACCACCGATGCCGGCGGCCATTGGTGGGACGTGGCGATACCGGAGGTCTCGGCGCGGGCGCCGGTCGCCGCCGCGCGCACCGCCTACGAGACCGCCAGGACCAGGCAATGGCTGGGCAACTAGCCCCGGCCCACGGGAGCAGGATCCGATGAGCCCTCTGCTGCGACGCCGCCTGCCCGGCGGCAAGGTCCATGACATCACGCCGAAGAATGCCGGCTGGTCGCATGTCGGCTTCGCGGTGCATGACCTAGCGGACGGGCAGCGGCTCGGCCTGTATGGCGAGGACACCGAATACTGCCTGGTGCTGGTGGCGGGCCGCGCCAAGGTGGAGGCCGGGGAGACGGCGTGCGGGACGATCGGCGAGCGGGCCAGCCCGTTCGACGGCCTGCCCTGGTCGGTCTATGTGCCGCCGCACACGCCGGTGACGGTGACGGCGGTGGGCCCGGTCGAGTTGGCGGTCTGCGCGGCGCCGGCCAGGGGCGGGCGGCCGGTCAGGGTGATCGCGCCGTCTGATGTCACAGCGCTGGATCGCGGGACCGGCACCAACCTGCGCCATGTGCGCAACATCCTGCCCGACACCAGCGACATCGCCGAGAACCTGCTGGTGGTGGAGGTGATCACGCCGGGCGGGCACTGGTCGTCCTACCCGCCGCACAAGCACGATACCGACGACGTGCCGAACGAGACCTATCTGGAGGAGACGTACTACCACCGGCTCAAGCGCGGTTCCGGCTTCGCGGTGCAGCGCGTCTATACCAAGGACGGCACGCTGGACGAGACGATGGCGATCGGCGACCGCGACGTGGTGCTGGTGCCGAAAGGCTACCACCCGGTCGGCGCGCCGCACGGCTTCGACCTGTACTACCTGAACGTGATGGCCGGCCCGGTGAAGCTGTGGAAGTTCAGCATGGACCCTGACCACGCCCATCTGCCGTACTGAACAGCGGCGTCTCAGCCGGCCCGGCGCCGCAACCGGCCCGCCGCCAGGGCGATGATCGCGGCCGTCACCGCCAGCGTCGCGCCCGGCCGGAGCTGCGCCTCGAGCGCCAGGCTGGTCCTGCGGGTGAACGGGCGCAGGCTGCTGCTCTCCGAGAGATCGTGGCGCGGCGCGTGGAGATTGTCGCGCATCGCCGGATCGCCGGCGTCGCCGGTGGTCATGCTGGCGCGCCCGATCCGCGCGAACAGCCGGTCGGTGAGACGCGGTGCTAGGAAATTGCCGACGATCAGGCTGATGCCGCCGGCGCCGCCGATGGTGAGATCGCGGGTCGGCGTCGCGCAGGCATGGATCACGGCGCGGGCGACCAGATGCGGGTCGTAGGCCGGCGGCGGGTTGCGGGTGCCGGGCGCGCCGATGCGGTTGCGCGCATGGTCGGTGAACGGCGTGTTGATCGCCGCCGGCTTGATCAGGGTCACGGCGATCGGCTGCCGCGCCGCCAGCACCTCGCGGCGGAACGCCTCGGTGAAGCCCTTCACCGCGAATTTCGCCGCGCAGTACGCCCCCTGGTACGGGATCGCGATCTCGCCCAGCACGCTGCCGATATTGATGATCGCGCCGCCCGACTCGCCCATCGCCGCGGCGGCGGCCAGGCTGCCATGGACGGTGCCCCAATAGACGACGTCGAACAGCCGGCGCTGGTCCTCGAGCGTCACCGTGTCGAGCCGTCCGTAGATGAAGGCGCCGGCATCGTTCACCCAGCTGTCGATGCCGCCGAGGCGCGCCACGGCGGCGGCGGCGGTGTCGCGCAGCGCGCCCGCGTCGGCGACGTCGGCGACCGCATAATCGGCGGTGCCGCCCTGCGCCCTGATCTCCTCGCAGACCGTCGACAGCGCCTGCTCGTTGCGCGCGATCAGGAACAGGCTGGCGCCGTGCCGCGCCAGCATGCGGGCGGTGACGAGGCCGATGCCCGACGTGCCGCCGGTCAGGACCACGCGCTGCTTGGAGAGCGGTTTGAGAATGATGCGCCCCATCGGCCCCCTCCGGTCGAAGCCCCGTCAACCCGGGCGCCGCGGCAGGGTTGCCGGCAGCACTCAGACGTTACGCCGCCAGACTTCCTCCTGCAGGAGCAGGGCGAAGCAGGCCCACAGCGCCAGCGGCACGCCGGCGAGGCCGGCGCGGCGGTCGATTCTCGCGGAGGCCGCGACGCTGCCGATCGCGGCGGCGGCGGTGAACGCCGAGACCCCGGTCGCCTCGCCCAGCCGCTTGCGGCGGAACAGCGCCACCGGAAACCCGGCCAGGCCGAGCAGGGTCAGGCCCCAGGCGGCAAGCGCGACAAGCCGCGAGCGGCCAGGCGGCGCGACCAGCAGGCGGTAGCCGGCATAGCCGAGCAGGCCGTCGAGCCCGGTCCAGGCGATCGCGAACACCGGCCCGGGCGGCGTGAAGGACGGCTTGCGCAGCCGGGCATACCAGAGTGCGGTGCGCGGCTCGGCCGGGGTCGGCGAGAGCGCCAGCCCGAGCCCCTGCGCGGCGGCGACCGCGCCCCAGGACAGCGTGCCGGCCAGGATCGGTCGCATCGGCGGGCCCCTCGTGCTGGATCGGACGGGCGCGGCACGCCCGTGCTGGCTGGATCGCCGGCCGACGCGTGGAGTTGCAGCCACGCGGTCAGCCGTCGTGGAACACGCCGGCCGCCGACGCCACCGCCTCGCGCACGAACCCGCTCACCCGCCTGATCCTGGCGCTGTCGGCCTGGTCGGCGGCGATGCTCATCCAGTAGCTGCGGGTGAGCGCGATCCGGTCGGGCAGGATCGGGATCAGCTCCGGGCAGGCGGCGGCGACGAACACCGGCAGCACGCACAGGCACAGCCCGGCGCGGGTGGCGGCCATCTGGGCGCCAAGGCTGGAGTTCTGCAGCCGCGCATGCAGCGCCGCGCCGCTGTCGCCGGCCAGGCCGGCGAGATAGTCCAGGCCACGGGTGAAGACCAGGTCGTCGATGTAGCCGGCGAAGGTCTGGCTGGCGAGGTCGGCCGGGCCGTCGAGCCTGGGCGCCCGGTCGAGATAGGCGCGGGTGCCGTAGATCAGCAGTCTGTAGTCGGTCAGCTTCTCCGAGATAAAGCGTCCCGCCGGCGGCGGCGCCAGGGTGATGGTCACGTCGGCTTCGCGGCGCGACAGCGAGACCAGCTGCTGGATGGTCTGCCACTCGATGGTGAGATCGGGGTTGTCGCGCAGCAGGCCGCCGATGCGCGGGGCGAGGAAGTAGTTGCCGAACCCCTCCAGGGTGCTGATGCGCAGCGTGCCACCGACGCCGCCGGCGAAGCGGTCCCAGGCGCCGGCCGCCTCGCGCTCCATCGCCTCGACCACGGCCAGCAGCTGCTCGCCGCGACGGGTCAGGCCGTAGCCGCGCGCGTGGCGCTCGAACAGCTTGGCGCCGATCGCGCGTTCCAGCAGTTCGATCCGCCGTCCAACGGTGGCGTGGTCGGCGCGCAGCCGGCGGGCGGCGGCCGACAAGGTGCCGGTGCGCGCCACCTCGTGGAAATATTGCAGGTTGCTCCAGTCCAGCCCGTGCGCCACGTCGGATCGTCCTCCGCTCCTTGTGCATATTTGCACAGACCCTGCGCGATTTCTCCCGGTTTTGTCGGCACCGGCGGCGGTTTAGGCTGGCCGCCATGAAACCGATCTATCTGCCGAGGGTGCTAAGGGTGGGCGGCGGCGCGCTGGCCGGCCTGCCCGGGGCGCTGGCGCAGGCCGGGGTGTCGGCGCCGCTGATCGTGACCGATCCGTTCATGGCCGGGAGCGGCGTGCTGGACCGCACCCTGGCGGTGCTGCGCGAGGCCGGTATCGCCGCCCGGGTGTTCGACCAGGTGGTGCCGGACCCAACGGTGGCGTCGGTGCTGGCCGGGCTCGGGGTGCTGCGCGGCGGCGCGCATGACTGCGTGATCGGGCTCGGCGGCGGCAGCCCGATCGACACCGCGAAGATGATCGCGGTGCTGGCACGGCACGACACCACGCCACGGAACCTGAAGGTGCCGCACGTGCAGGACGCGCCGGGCCTGCCGATCGTCGCGATCCCGACCACGGCCGGCACCGGCTCGGAGGCGACCCGGGTCACGGTCATCACCGACGAGGCGACCACCGAGAAGATGCTCTGCGCCGGGCTCGCCTACCTGCCGACGGTGGCGATCGTCGATTACGAGCTGAGCCTGAGCAAGCCATGGCGGCTGACCGCCGATACCGGGCTCGATGCCGCGACCCATGCGATCGAGGCCTACGTGTCGCGGCAGGCGAGCCCGTTCACCGACGGGCTGGCGCTGTCGGCCCTGGCGGCGATCTGGCCCAACCTGGCGCGGGCCTGCCGCACGCCGTCGGACCGCGACGCGCGTGCGGCGATGATGCTGGGCGCGCTGCAGGCGGGGATGGCGTTCTCGAACAGTTCGGTGGCGCTGGTGCATGGCATGAGCCGGCCGATCGGCGCGCATTTCCATGTCGCGCACGGGCTGTCGAACGCGATGCTGCTGCCGGCGGTGACGCGCTGGTCGATCGGCGCGGCGCCGGCGCGCTATGCCGACTGCGCGCGGGCGATGGGGATCGCCACCGCGGGGATGGCGGAGGCGCAGGCGTGCCAGGCGCTGGTCGAGGCGCTGCTTGCGATGAACGAGGCGCTCGAGGTGCCGACGCCGGCCCGCTACGGGATCGATGCGGCGCGCTGGGCGGCGCTGGTGCCGACCATGGCCGAGCAGGCGCTGGCGTCTGGCTCGCCGGCCAACAACCCCCGCATCGCCGACGCCGCCGCCATCGCAGCGCTCTACCACACCGTCTTCTCGTGATCCGCAGGGGTTTGCCGCCATGTCCGACCTGATCCAGCATTTCCTCGATGGCGCCCTGACCGATGGTCGCGGCACCCGTCGCTCCGACGTGTTCAACCCGGCCTTCGGCAGCGTGGCCAAGCAGGTGGCGCTCGGCTGCGCCGCCGATGTCGACGACGCGGTGCAGGCGGCGCAAAAGGCGTTCCCGGGCTGGGCCGCGACCCCGCCGCTGGCGCGCGCCAGGGTGATGTTCCGCTTCCGCGACCTGCTGGAGCGGCATGCCGGGCGGCTGGCGGCGATCATCACCTCAGAGCACGGCAAGGTGCTGTCCGATGCGCTGGGCGAGGTGACGCGCGGCATGGAGGTGGTGGAGTTCGCCACCGCAGCCCCGGAACTGCTGAAGGGCGACTTCACCGAGCAGGCCGGACGCGGCATCGACGCCTACAGCTTCCGCCAGCCGCTCGGCGTGGTGGCCGGCATCACCCCGTTCAATTTCCCGGTGATGGTGCCGCTCTGGATGGCGCCGATGGCGCTGGCGGCCGGCAACTGCTTCATCCTGAAACCGTCGGAGCGCGATCCGTCGGCCGCGCTGGCGCTGGCGGAACTGCTGACCGAGGCTGGGCTGCCCAGGGGCGTGTTCCAGGTGGTGCACGGCGACAAGGAGGCGGTGGACGCGATCCTGGAGCATCCGGGGATCGCGGCGGTGAGCTTCGTCGGCTCGACGCCGATCGCGCGCGCCATCCACCAGACCGGGACCGCGCACGGCAAGCGGGTGCAGGCGCTGGGCGGGGCGAAGAACCATGCGGTTATCATGCCGGATGCCGACCTGGACAAGACCGTCGACGCGCTGATGGGCGCCGCCTACGGCTCGGCCGGCGAGCGCTGCATGGCGATCTCGGTCGCGGTCGCGGTCGGCCCGATCGGCGACCGGCTGGTCGAGGCGATGGCGCCGAAGGTCCGCACCCTGAAGATCGGGCCCGGCACCGATGCCGAGAACGAGATGGGACCGCTGGTGACCGCGGTGCACCGCGACAAGGTCGCCGGCTACATCGATGCCGGGGTGGCGGAGGGCGCAGCGCTGGTGGTGGATGGCCGGGGCCTGACGCTGCAGGGCTACGAGGACGGGTTCTATATCGGCGGCACCCTGTTCGATCACGTGACCGACACGATGCGCATCTATCGCGAGGAGATCTTCGGGCCGGTGCTGAGCGTGGTGCGGGCGCCGGACTTCTCGACCGCGCTGCGGCTGGTCAACGACCACGCGTTCGGCAACGGCACCAGCATCTTCACCCGCGACGGCGACAGCGCGCGCGAATTCGTGCACGGGGTGCAGGCGGGCATGGTCGGCGTGAACGTGCCGATCCCGGTGCCGATGGCGTTCCACTCGTTCGGCGGCTGGAAGGCGTCGCTGTTCGGCGACCACCATATGCACGGGCCGGAAGGGATCCGCTTCTACACCAAGCTGAAGGCGGTGACGTCGCGCTGGCCGACCGGGATCCGCGCCGGCGCCGAGTTCCGGATGCCCACCCTCGGCTGAGCAGGCCGCGGCGCGGCGGGTCAGGGCGGCTTCGGGTCGCCCAGCGCGTCGATGCCGCGGCGCTCGGCGATCGAGACCGCGAGCGTGGTGGCGAGCGCGAAGGTGGCCGACAGCGACCGGAACCCGGCATGGTCGGTCTCGGCGACCTCGAGCCAGATCTCGGACAGCGGGGTCAGCGGCGAGAACGGGCTGTCGGTGATGCCGACGATCCGCAGCCCGCGCCGCGCCGCCGCGGTGGAGATCTCGATCGTCTCCGGCGCGTAGGGGGTGAAGGTGACGGACAGCATCACCGCGCCGGGCTCGATCAGCTCGACCTGGCGGGCGCCGAGGCCGCCGGCATTGTCGATCAGCGCGCAGCGTATGCCCAGCCGCTGCAGCGCGTAGAGCAGATACAGCGCCACCGGATAGACCCGGCGCATGCCGACCAGATAGACGATTTCGGCGCCCGACAGCAGCGCCACCGCCTGGTCGAGCGCCTCGTGGTCGATGGTCTGTTCGAGATGCTGCACCGAGATCTGCGCGGCATGGACGAAGCCCTGCAGGCGCGAGACCGGACTGGCCGGCGCGCCGTCGGCGGCATCGTCGCCGAGCATCTCCAGACGCTGCCGGTAGTCCGGCCAGCGCTGGCGCGCATGGGCCTGGAACACCGCCTGCAGGTCGGTGAAACCGGAATAGCCCAGGGTCTGCGCGAACCTGACCAGGGTGGAAGGCTGCACGCCGGCCTGGCCGGCGATGTCGGCGACACGGCCGAACGCGATCTCCTGCGGATGGTCGACAGCGAACTCGGCGACCTGCACCAGCCGTTTCGGCAGCAGGGCGCGGCGGCTGACGATCAGGGCGCGCAGGCTGGCGAAGTCCCTTGGTGTCTTGAGCCCGTCCGGTGTCCGGTCGTCATCCATGCCGTGGCGTCCAGCGAAAAAACGTTCCGCTGCCGAGCATAGAGCGGCGCCGGCCGAGCGGCTATCCCGGCGCGGGTGTCGGCGCGTAAGGCTCGGAGGGTGTGGCCCCGCCAGACCGTGACGGTGGTTCGTTCACACCCTGCCGAGCCACCGTCCTTGCATGGTGCCCGCCGCCGGACTCGAACCGGCACGCCCTACGGGCTGCGGATTTTAAGTCCGCTGCGTCTACCATTCCGCCAGGCGGGCCGCCGGCACCAGAACTAGCCGGATCAAGCCGTCAGACAAACCCCTCAGCCGGTCCGCAGCAGCGCGGCGCCGTGGCGCTTGAGCCAGGCCTCCGCTTCGGTGCGGTGCGGGGTCAGGCGATCGACCTGGCGCCAGAACGCCTCGCCGTGATCGAGGTGACGCAGGTGCGCCAGCTCGTGCGCGACCACGTAGTGCTGCACCTCCGGCGGCGCCATCACCAGCCGCCAGCTGAACATCACCACCCGCTCCGACGAGCAGCTGCCCCAGCGGGTCGCGGTATCCTTGATCGTCAGCCGTGCCGGCAGCAGGCCGCCGGGCTCCCGGCCGGCCGGACCCTCGCCGGCGGCGATCTCGGCCACCAGCCGCCCGAGCCGGACCCTGGCCTCGGCACGCAGGAAATCGGCGACCCGCCGCGCCAGGAACGCGCGCTCGCCGCTGACCCGGATCAGGTCGCCCTCGACCCAGACCCCGCGCCTGGCCTCCGGGGCATGGCTGATCCGGTGCGGCCGTCCGGCCAGCAGCAGCGTGGCGCCCTCGTCGAACGCGACCGCCAGCGGCAACGCCGCCAGCCTTCCCGCGGCCCAGTCGGCATGGGTGCGCAGCAGCGCCAGCCCGGCTTCCCGGCCGGCACGCGCCGGCAGGGTGACGACGACCGCGCCGGCACGCGGATCGATGCGCAGCGAGATGCGCCGCGCCCGGCCGCACCGATTCCAGCGCACCGGCAGCTCGCCGGCCGGCAGACGCAACAGCTCGAACGGCGCCAGCGCCTTGACCGCCGGCCGTCGGGACGGCCGCGCCGTCGCGGCGGGTTCCCGCCCCCCGGTCATCGCCCGCGCGTGGCCGGCAGGTGGCGGACCACCGGTCGCGGCGCACGCGGCGCGCGGCCCGGCCAGTCCACCAGATGCTGGTCGAGTTCGCCCGCGACCCGCTCGTCGATCGCCCGGCCGCGCACCGAGACCCCGGCCTCGTGCACGGTCTCGCGGCTGCCGGACACCAGCGGATGCCACCAGGCCAGCCCGCGCCCCTCGGCGATCCGACGGTAGCCGCAGCTCGGCGGCAGCCAGTCGATCTCGGCCAGCGCCGCCGGGGTGAGCTGGACGCAGTCGGGCACCTTGCGCCGGCGGCCCGGATAGTCCGAGCAGGCGCAGCTCTCGATGTCGAGCAGCCGGCAGGCGACGTTGGTGTGGTGGATCACGTCGGTGTCGTCGTCGCGCAGCTTGTGCAGGCAGCACCGGCCGCAGCCGTCGCAGAGCGATTCCCACTCCGCGTCGGTCATCTGGTCCAGGGATTTGCTTTTCCAGAACGGGAGCGCGACCGCCATCGTTTCAGTCTAGGGCCAGCCGGACGGGGAGGAAAGCAAAGCCTCGGCGACGACGGCCAGCGTCGCGGCGAGGGTCAGCCCAAGCAGGCAGGCGGGGCCGAGCTGCGGCAGCCAGAGCAGTCGCAGACGCGCCGCAGCACCGGCCCCGAGCCCGGCGGCGGCCCTGGCCTGACCCGGCGGCATCCGCGCCAGCACGCCCAGCACCGGCAGCAGCAGCAGCGGCAGCGCGCCCAGCAGCCGCCATTCCAGCAGCCAGGACCCCAGCCCGCCCGGCGCCACCGGGCGCATGCCGGCCGGCCAGAACGCGGCCACCAGATTGGGCGCCAGCGCCAGGGCGATGCCGGGCAGCAGCAGCGCCGTGGCCAGCATGATGCCCGCCCGCACCGCCGCCGCGCCCAGCCGCCCCGCCAGGCCCGCGAGCAGCCCGGCCAGCAGGATCGCGACCGCCAGCGCGGTCATGGCCCGAGGCGCCCCATGGTCATGTCAGGCTCCTGTCGCCGCCGGTATGCATCACTGTAGCGATCCGGCGCGGCTTGGAGGAAGATCGCGCAAAACAAGCCATGAGGAAGCCATGTGGTACGAGACCTTCTTCCGCGCGCAGCTCGCCGACCTGAAGCGTGACGGCAACTACCGCTACTTCGCCGAGCTGGAGCGGATCGCCGGGCGGTTTCCGCGCGCCTTCCATCACGGCATCGGCCGCGAGGTCACGGTCTGGTGCTCGAACGACTATCTCGGCATGGGGCAGCACCCGGCGGTCATCGCCGCGATGCGCGACGCGGTCGAGAAGCACGGCGCCGGCGCCGGCGGCACCCGCAACATCTCCGGTACCAGCCCGCAGCACGTGGCGCTCGAACGCGAACTCGCCGCCCTGCACGGCAAGGAGGCGGCGCTGCTGTTCACCTCTGGCTACATGTCGAACTGGGCGACGATCGGCACCCTGGCCGCCAAGATGCCCGGCTGCGTCGTGCTGTCGGACGCCGCCAACCACGCCTCGATGATCGAGGGCATGCGCCATAGCCGCGCGCCCAAGCACGTCTTCGCGCATAACGACCCCGAGGACCTCGACCGGGTGCTGTCGTCGCTGCCGCCCGACGCGCCCAAGATCGTCGCCTTCGAATCGGTGTATTCGATGGATGGCGACGTCGCGCCGCTGGCCGCGCTCTGCGACGTCGCGGAGAAGCACAAGGCGATGACCTATCTCGACGAGGTGCACGGCGTCGGCCTCTATGGCGACCAGGGCGGCGGCATCAGCGACCGCGACGGCGTGCGCGACCGGTTGACGGTGATCGAGGGCACGCTGGCCAAGGGCTACGGCGTGGTCGGCGGCTACATCGCCGGGTCGGCGGCGCTCTGCGACTTCGTGCGCTCGTTCGCCTCCGGCTTCATCTTCTCGTCCGCGCTGCCCCCGGCGGTGGCCGCCGCCGCCCTCGCCAGCGTGCGCCACCTGCGGCAGAGCAACGAGGAGCGCCACCAGCATCGCCAGCGGGTCGCAGCGCTGCGCCGCCGGCTCGACGCGGAAGGCCTGCCGCACCTGCGCAATCCGAGCCACATCGTGCCGCTGATCGTCGGCGACCCGGTGCGCTGCCGGGAGATCTCCGAGCAGCTGCTCGACCGCCACGGCGTGTATGTGCAGCCGATCAACTACCCGACCGTGGCGCGCGGCACCGAGCGGCTGCGCCTGACCGCGACGCCGCTGCACAGCGAGGCCGATATCGACCATCTGGTGTCGGCGCTGTCGGAAGCCTGGTCGGATTTCAGCCTGGCCCGCGCCGCCTGAGCTTCAGGGCGGCTTGGCGATCCAGGCGTCGAACCGCGCCTTGATCGCCGCCAGGTGCGCGGCCCAGAACGCGGCATCGATCCGCGTGGCGTCGCGCTGGTGCGCCGACGCCTCGGCGCTGTCCGGCGGCAGCGCGCCATCGGGCAACGGCGCCTGGCGCAGCAGGCTCTGCGCCGGATAGTGGGTGACGAAATCGGCCTGCCTGGCCGGATCCAGGGTGAAGCCGATCAGCGCATAGGCCTGCCGTTCGCGATCGGACGGCCCGGCCTGCGCGTTGACCGGAGCCGGCCGGCCCGGCAGCACCCAGTCGAGCATCGTGCTCAGGCTCTGCTGCCACTGGATGCCGAAATCGCGGTGGCCGGCGCGGTTGGCGACCGCGATGTCGCTGTTCGGGGCGCTGGTCATCAGCACCGCGCCGGTCTCGATGATCTGCACCGCCTGCGCGGCGGTCTGCCACCAGACGACATAGGGCTTGAGCTGGTCGAGCTTGCGGAAGGCGCGGTTCAGTCCGGCCTCGCTGCCGAGCGTGCGATAGAGCGCGTCCGGCGCCACCCCGTCGGCCAGCAGCGCGATCTCCAGCGTGCCGCGCGGATCACGCGGCAGGCCGCGCTTGCCGGGCCGTCGCGCCACGTCCCAGAACGCCGACCAGGTCGGCGCGGTGTCGATGCGGCTCTTGTCCCAGGCCAGCACCAGCGCCACACGGAAGGCGCCGATGCCGCACGGGCTGATCGAATCCACGTCGAGCGGCGCGTTGCCGGTGGTCAGCGCCGGGATCGCAGAGGGATCGATCGGCAGCAGCAGGCCCTGCGCGCAGGCGGCCAGCGCCGCGGTGTCGTCCATGATCGCCAGCCCGGCGGCCTCGGCGCCGGACCCGAGGCTGGCCTGCTCCTGCAGCGTCGCCAGCCCGCCATCCCAGCGTTCGACCCGCAGTTTCATCTGCGTGGCGGCGGTGAAGGGGGCGAAGAACGCGCTCTGCTGCGCATCCTGCAGCGCGCCGCCGATCGTGGCGACAGACAGGGCCGGCGGCGTCGGCGGCGACGCGGCATGGACCGATCCGCGCGCGACCCCCGCCGCCGGACCGAGCATCGCGCCCGCCAGGACCAGGCGGCGCAACAGGGCACGCTGGAACGGTGGGCGAACGAGAGACGGGGGGAATGTCACGCTGCGATCGGTCTCGGCGCGGTCCGGGCGACCTGCCGGTCCGTCGAAGGAAAGGGTCCGGCCGAGGCCGAGAAGGTCAACCGCCAGACCCTAGATCAACTCGCGCCCGACTGTAACCATCTGTGAGCAATGCGCGCCCTGATGGCGGTATCGGCGCTAGGCGGCGAACACCCGGGCCTGGTGCGCCTGCCAGGCGAGCAGCGCCATCCGGTCGGGGCGCAGTTCGGCCATCGAGGCCGATGCCGGCCGCCGCACCAGCAGCTCGGTGCCGTCGGCGAGCCGGAACCGCAGCCGCAGATGGTCGCCGAAATGGATCGCCTCCTGCAGCATGGCCGGCAGCGCGTCGCCGCCGGCGACGTCGTGGCCGCCGGCGGCGTCCGGACGCGACAGCATGGCGATGGCGATCCGCTCCGGCCGCACGCACAGCACGCATGGCGCGCCCGCCTCGAGCGTGCCGACCGGCTCGGCCTCCAGCGCGTGGCCGCTGGCCAGACGCACCAGCGCGGTGTCGTCGTCGAGCCGGTCGATCCGGCCGGGCAACAGGTTGGCATCGCCGATCCTGGCGGCCACGACCGCGTCGGCGGGCCGGTCCAGCAGCTCCGGCGCCGTCCCGACCTGGTGCAGCGTGCCCGCGTCGAGAACGCCGATCTCGTCGCCCAGGAACAGCGCCTCGTCCCGGTCGGCGGTGCAGAGCAGCACCGTCAGGCCGCGCGCCCGCACCAGGCGACGCAGCGAGCGCTGCAGCGCGGCGCGTTCGGCCGGCGCCACGCCCAGGAACGGGGCGTGCAGCGCCAGCAGCGCCGGGGCCGCGACCAGCGCCCGGGCGATCGCGGTCCGCACCCGGTCGCCGGCCTGCAGCGCCCGCGGACGCAGTCCGGCCACCGCGTCGAGACCGAGCAGCGCCAGCGCGTCGCCCACCCGTCGCGCCCGCTCGCCGGCTTCGATGCTGCGCGCGCGCAGCGGAAAGGCGATGTTGCCGGCCACGTCGAGATGCGCGAACAGCGGGTCGCGGCTCGAGACCACGCCGACCCCGCGTGCCTGCGGCGGCCGTCGCTCCAGCGCCTGCCCGTCGAGACGGATCGTGCCGCTGCCGTGCGCGGCGTGCCCCGCCACCAAGTCGAGCAGCAGCGCGGCGCCGTCATCGTCGCTGCCGAGCACGGCAAGGCAGCGGCCCGCCGGCACGCTGAACGTCACCGCGCGCAACAGCCTGCCCGAGCCGGGCGCGCCGAGGGCGCTGATCCGGTCGAGCGCCAGGCGGGGCGGGATGGGGTCGGCGGTGCTGGTCATCGGCGACATGGAACTTGGCCCACATGGCAGCGTTCGTCAGCCCTGTCATGTGAGGGTACGCCGATGCTGTTCTCGAAGAAAACCGCCAAAACCGTCAAGGACGTCGCCAGCGACACCCAGGACCAGATCCAGAGCCTGCGGGCGCAGGTCGAACAGCTCCTGAACCAGCGCGTCACCCCGGTGATCGCCGACGCGGCCGACAAGGCCGAGACCGCCGTCAACAGCGCGCGCACCATGACCACCGCGCAGGTCGAGAACGTGTCCGCCCAGGTGCGCAGCCAGCCGATCATCGCTATCGGCATCGTCGCCGTGGTCGGTTATCTGGTCGGCCGCATCCTCCGCTAGGAACCAGAGCATGAAAGCCGTCGATCTCGCCAAGCTCGCCGCAGCCGCGGAGGGCCTGCGTTTCAAACGGCAGCTCCTGCGCTACGGCAGACAGGCCGCCTTCCTCGTCCTGGGGGCGGTGTTCGGGCTGCTCGCGGTGCTCGGCGCTCATGTGGTGCTCTGGTCGCTCTGCGACGGGCCGTGGCATTTCGGGATCGTCTGGTCGTCGGTCACCGTGTTCGGCGTCGATCTGCTGATCGCGCTGATCCTGGTGGTGCTGGGTCGCAGCAAGCAGCCCAGCGTGCTCGAGATGGAGGCGCGCATCACCCGCGACCGCACGCTGGCGGAACTGCGGAGCGCGGTCGCCCTGACCGCGGTGACGTCGGCGATCACCGGGCCCGCCGGCCGGTTCGCCGGCCGCTCGGCCTGGGGACTGCTGCGCAAGCTGGCGCCACAGCGTCGCCGGCGCCCCTAATGCGGGGCGGGCCGACGCCCGCCCTGCCTACCGCGCCCGCCGTGACGCGGCGATCTCGTCTATCGCATGCTGCTCCTTGCGCATCGCCAGCCGTTGCTGCTCGCGCCGCCGCTCCTCGATCAGAGCTTCCACGGTCCTGACACCGGCCCGCGCCAGGGCCAGCACCGCGCGCAGCCGGTCGAGCGACACGGTCGCCTCGTGCTGCGCCTGCTGTGCATCGCTGATCCGACGCCGGCCCAGCGGCAACCAGCGGGCGAAATTCTCCACGGCCTCGTCGCCGGCCGCGAGACTGCCGGCTGCCCGCGTTTCCAGCTCGAGCGCCTCGGTCGCCTCGCGCACCCGCTGCGTCGCCTCCCGCTCGGCCGCATAGGCAGCGGCCAGCGCCGCCTGCGCCTGATCCAGGGCCGACTGGCGGATACGCAGCATCGCCTGCAGCGGATCGCGCCTCATGACGCGCCTTCGGCGAACAGGTCCCTGAGAGCGGCGAAGCTTCCTTCGATCGAGGTGCTGTCCCCGCGCGCCTGGGCGAGTACCGCCTCAATCCGTGGCACCAGACGGATCGCCTCGTCGACCGCCGGATCGCTCCCCGCCCGATAGGCGCCCAGCCGCACCATGTCGGCGATTTCCGCATGGGTCGCCAGCAAGCCGCGGACCCGGCGTGCGAGCGCATTCTCTTCCTCGCCGTTGCAGCCGGGAACCGAGCGCGAGAGCGAGCGCAGCACATCGACCGCCGGGTAGCGTCCCTGCTCGCCGATCCTGCGATCCATCACCACGTGCCCGTCCAGGATCCCGCGCACCGCATCCGCCACCGGCTCGTTATGGTCGTCGCCCTCGACGAGAACGGTGAAGAGCGCGGTGATGTAGCCGGCCGGGCCATCGGCGCGCAGCTGCCCCGGACCGGCGCGCTCGAGCAGACGCGGCAATTCTGCGAACACGCTCGGCGGATAGCCCCTGGTCGCCGGAGGCTCCCCCGCCGACAGGCCGATCTCGCGCAGAGCCAGGCAGAACCGGGTCACACTGTCCATCATCAGCAGGACCGATTTGCCCTGGTCGCGGAAATGCTCGGCGACCGCCATCGCCGAATAGGCCGCCTCCCGCCGCATCAGCGGCGGCGTATCGGAGGTCGCGATCACCACCACCGACCGGGCCAGGCCGGCCTCGCCGAGATCGTCCTCAATGAATTCGCGAACCTCGCGCCCGCGCTCTCCGACCAGCGAGATCACCGCCACATCGCAATCGGTATGTCTGGCCAGCATCGAGAGCAGGGTCGATTTTCCGACCCCCGAGCCGGCGAACAACCCGAGACGCTGACCCCGGCGGCAGGTGGTGAAGGCGTTGAGCACGCGTATGCCGAGATCGAGCCGCGGCCCGAGCCTCGCCCGGCGGGTGGCTTCGGGCGGCGCCGCCCGGACCGGCCTGGAGGACGTGCCACGGGCCAGCGGGCCCTTTCCGTCCATGGGGCGGCCGAGCGGGTCGATGACCCGGCCCAGCCACCGCTCGCTGACCGGCAGTTGCCCGCCGCGCAGGCCGGCACGGCCGCCGAAATCAATCGACGCCACGCTTCCCGGGCCGAGCCCGTCCAGTGGACCGAACGCCATCGCCTGCGCATGGCCGGCCCTGAACCCGACGATCTCGGCGGTGACCGGCGGGCCGCCACGTGGCCGCAGCGCGATCCGGTCACCGATCGCGGCGTGATGATCGAGACCGGCCAGTTCGACCCCCAGCCCCGAGATCCCGGCGACCCGGCCGCGGATCGTGGCTGGCGGAAGCTCCGCCAGCCGGTCGACCAGCCCGTCCATCACGTCCGTCATCGTCGCCATACCGTACGCCGCCTCCATTCCCCGCATCGCGCTCCCGACACGGCATGAGAGCGCAATATCTTTAACGAGACGTGAAGGACGGAAAATTCCGTTTCCGATCCGAAAACAGGTTGTGTTTAACAACCCTGGGTGGTATTAACCTTTCACCGTAACCAGGGGTTGAGCCAGTGCGAATTCTTCTGATTGAGAGCGACCAGACCGCCGCGCGGGGCCTGACCGGGATTCTGCAAAATGCCGGCTTCATGGTCGATCACACCGACTCGGGCCATGACGGGCTCGAGATGCTCCGCCATTACGACTACGATCTGGCGCTGCTCGACCTGGAGCTGTCCGACATGGATGGCAGCGAACTGGTCAGACGGATGCGCCACGCCCGTCATCCGGTGCCGGCCCTGGTTCTCTCCGGTGCCATGCTCGCCGCCGCACGGATACGCGCCCTGGTCGCGGGCGCCGACGATGTCCTGGCGAAACCGTTCGATCCGGCGGAGCTGGTCGCCCGGGTCCACGCAGTCCTGCGGCGCTCGAAAGGCTACGCCGCCCCGATCCTGCGCGTCGGAACCCTGGAGCTGAATCTCGACAGCCGCGAAGTCACCGTCGACAGCCGCCTGGTCCATCTGACCGGCAAGGAATATGCGATCCTGGAGCTGCTGATGCTCCGCAAGGGCGTCGTCCTGACCAAGGATGCGTTCCTCAACCACCTCTACGGCGGCATGGACGAACCGGAGGTGAAGATCATCGACGTCTTCGTGTGCAAGCTGCGCAAGAAGCTCCAGCTGGCCGGTGCGGGCAACATGATCGGCACCATCTGGGGCCGGGGTTACATGCTGCGTGACGATGTCGCAGCGCCCGCTTCCGCCGTGCCCGCACGCGCTGTCGCCGCCTCGGTGCTGGTCGCGGCCTGAGGGCCCGGGCGGATCAGACCGTGAACTGCTCCACGATGATGCGCTCCGATAGGCTCTGGTCGGGGTCGAACAGCACCGTGGTCCGCAGCGAGCGGTCCTCGCTCACCGCCACCGACACGATGTCGCGCACCTCGGTGAAATCCGCCACGGCCGCCACCGGCCGCTTCTCGCCTTCCAGGATCTTGAACTCGACATCGGCCGAACTCGGCAGCAGCGCGCCACGCCAGCGCCGCGGCCGGAACGCGCTGATCGGCGTCAGGGGCAGCAGATCGGACGAGAGCGGGACGATCGGACCGTGCGCCGACAGATTGTAGGCGGTGGAGCCGGCCGGCGTCGCGATCAGGATACCGTCGCAGACCAGCTCGGCCAGCCGCACCCGGCCATCGACCACGATCTGGATCTTGGCCGCCTGGCGCGTCTGCCGGAACAGGAACACGTCGTTCAGGGCCACCGCCTCCTCGACGACACCGGACTGCGTCACCGCATGCATGCGCAGCGGGTGCAAGATCGCGGCCTGGGTGCGCACCAGCCGCGACGGCAGATCGTCATCGGCGAGCGGGTTCATCAGGAACCCGACAGAGCCGCAATTGATGCCGTAGACCGGGATGTTGCGCAGCAGCACCCTGTGCAGGGTCTCCAGCATGAAGCCGTCGCCGCCGAGACAGATCACCACCTCCGCATCGTCGGTCGCGACGTTGCCGTAGCGCTCGATCAGCCTGGCCGCGGTTTCCTGTGCCAGATCGTTCGGCGCGGCGACGAAGGCCAGCCGCGTCAGCTGCGTGTCGGTCGACCAGTAGGCCGATCGGACCTCCCCGGTCCTGACGGGCTGCGTCATCGAAGCCGCCGATGGTCCGCGAGCGGTATGGATGCCCGCACCCGCGCGGTCACGGCGCCATCGATGGCGGTGTTGGCGGTCCCGGGGCCGGCCGATGCCTGCGCGGTGACGACGCCCCACGGGTCGATGACCATCGAATGCCCGTAGGTGTGGCGGGTCTGGCCGTCGGCATCCTTGTGGGCCCCGACCGTTCCGGCTGCGGCGATCCAGCACTGCGTCTCGATCGCGCGCGCGCGCAGCAGAGTCTCCCAGTGCGCCGCTCCGGTCTCGGACGTGAACGCCGCCGGCAAGGCGATCAGATCGGCGCCGTCGTCGCGCAGCCGGCGGAACAGTTCCGGGAACCTGACGTCGTAGCAGATGGCGAGCCCGAGCCGCACCCGGCCGAAGCGCCCGTCCAGATCGAGCGTCACCACCGCCTCGCCGGCCCGGTAGGTGTCGCTTTCCCGGTAGCCCTGCCCGTTCGGGGTGGTGACGTCGAACAGATGGATCTTGCTGTAACGTGCCAGCAGCCTGCCGTCGGGAGCGATCACCACCGTGGTGTTGAGGAGCTTGTCGCCGTCACGCTCGCCGATCGAGCCGCTATGGACGAACAGGCCGTGCGAGCGCGCCAGAGCACGCACGGCCTGGACCGCCTCGCCGCCGCCCTCGACGCTTCCAACCGGCGGAATCGTCTCGGCCGCGTCCTGCTTCTGCGCGGCGGTCCCGCCGAGACATGTCCAGACTTCCGGCAGCACGACCAGATCGGGGCTGCCCTGCTCGACGGCGCGCGCAACCAGAGCTGTCGCCTCATCGATGTTGCGACGCTTGTCGCTGCCTGGCGACATCTGGATGACACTGACGCGCATGGGCTGCGTTTCCACTCGACCGGTACTCATGGCGCCGGTCATAGCATAGGTGCTCCGGAATCAGTGATCCGGGTGGATCCCCGTACGCTCGGCCAGCAGCGTGAGCAGTTCGTCGGGAAGAGTCTCGTTCAGCGTTGCATCGAATCTGCGCTGCAGGGTCAGCTGCAACCAGGCGTCGAACAGCGGCGCCGCGCACCGACCGGTCGCAACTGGCGCTTCATCTCGACGGTGGCGAGCGGACATCATGCGAACTGATCGCCCGATGACCATCGAAGGTTGCACGCGTGACGCGAACCACTGCGAAATGCCGACAGCTGTGTCATTGCAGCAGCATGTCGACGAGCTTGCCGACATCCTCGGCAGCCTGGGCGTTCGGGTGTCTGGTCAGGATCGTGGTCTGGCGGCGAATCGAGTCCGGCACTCGGCCGTCACGCCGGATGATGCCGGCCAGGCCAGGCGACTGGCCGAGAAAAGTCGCGCAGGCTCTGGCCAGCACGTCATAGGTGCGCAGGCCGCTCGCAGCCGAGCCGCACTGGTTGATCACCAGGCGCACATCGGACCCGGCCGGGCGGTTAGACCGGGCGACACGGTCCCTGGCCTGCAGCTTGAGCACCGCGTAGGCATCGGCCAGCGCGGTCGGTTCGTCGGTCGAAACTACCAGCAGCGTATCGGCCGATGCCGCGAGGAACCGCGTCGCCGGGTCGATACCGGCGCCGAGATCGAGCACCACCGTGTCATAGCCCTGCAAACGTCGGATCGCCTGCAGCAGACGGTCCAGGATCGCCAGGTCGAGCGTCGCCAGCGACGCGGCGCCGGACCGTCCCGGCAGGACGTCGAAGGCGGCATTGGGCAGGTCGGTCGCCGCATGGGTGACGATCACCTCGCGCAGGCCGCGTCGACCTGACAGCACCGCCGCCAGATCGTGCGGCGGCGTCAGGCCCAGCTGGATATCGATATTGGCCAGCCCAAGATCGCAATCCACCAGCAGCACGCGCCTGCCGCGCATCGCCAGGCCCTGGGCGAGGGCGATTGATAGCCAGGTCTTGCCCACACCTCCCTTGCCGGAAGCGACCGCGATCAGCCGGCCGCCGGACGGGACCGTCATCGCCGGCGCCGCAGCGGCCGGCGGCGAGACCAGGCTCTGGACCATGTCCATCATGGAAGCATCTTCCCAAAAATCGGTCGTTTGGCAGCGCGCGCTGCGCCTGCCTGGGCGGCGATGTGGAGCGCCAGCGTGCCGGGCGGACCCGCCTGCCCGCCAATCACGCGCGGCATGGCATCCGGGGCCGCTGACGTTTCGAGCGGGCGATCCGGGCACAGACGATGCGCCAGACCGGCCGGGGAGAATCGTTCCAGGGCGTCGGCGACCGACGCGCTGGTCCCGGCTTCCGTCAGCATCAGGTCGCCGGCCTTGGCCGCCGCCAGAATGCCGCCCAGGCGACCGGCACGGTCGAGGCGTGTCGCCAGCAGATGGCGGGCGCCGAGGCGAGCATGGTCGGCGGCGATCTCGGCGGTCTCCAGCGGATCGCTGCCGGCGGCGAGCACCAGCACCGGCCGCGCGTCCGAGACCGTCAGCAGATCATTCATGAGGTCCAGATGCGCCGGATCCTGGAGATCGAGCCCTGGGGCATCGATCAGCACCGGCGCGTCGCCATCCCGCCGCTCCAGCGCACGCCCGAGGCTGTCCGGGCGGCCGGCCGCGATCAGGGTCAGGCCGAGCAGACGGGTGAATCCGGCCAGCTGTTCGACGGCGCCCGCCCGCCTGTCGTCTGCGGTGATCACCAGCGGATGCTGCCCCGACAGCACCAGCCGCGTGGCCAGCTTGGCGACGGTCAGCGTCTTGCCCACGCCCGGCGGTCCTACCAGCATGGTCGGCGGCTGACCGCCGGCGATGGGCAGCGCGCCGAACCGGAACCACCGCGCGCAGACACGCTCCGCCGGCTCCTGGCGTAGCGCCGCCGCCAGCTCGCGGGGGAGATTGTGCCGTGCCCACGGATCGGCCGGGGTGCGGTCGGGCAGCGTGCGGGAACCGGGGCCGCCATCCGTCGGCGCATCGGCGGCGAGCATGTCCGGCACCGACAGGAACGGCGACAATGTCGGTTCGTCCTCGATCTCGAGGGCCGCCGTGACCTCGACCCCGCCATCGCGGGAGGTCGTGGACAGGATCAGTGCATCGAGCCCGAGCGCGTCCCTGATCTCCGCCATCGCCAGCGCCACCGTGGCGGCGCGATAGACCTTAATGCGCATGGTCGCTGTCCATGCTCAGATCGTGCCGATGGTGCGAATGCGGGCGCGCGGAAAGATCTCCGCCTGCGCCAGCACCGGCGTCGCCGGCCGCAGCCGCTCGACGATCGCGCGGACCGGGGCGCGGATGGCGCTGCTGGTCAGGATGACCGGGGACTCGCCGGCCGACCCGGCCGCATCCAGCGCGGCGCGCAGACGGACGATGAAGTCGTTGAGCCGGCTCGGCGCCATCGCCAGCTGCCGGTCTTCGGGCGGCCCGACCAGGCTGTCCAGGAACGCCCCCTCCCATTCGGGGGAGAGCGGAATCAGGGCGATGTAGCCGCCGCCGCCCACCAGAGCGTCGCTGATCTGACGGGCGAGCCGGGCGCGGACATGGGCCACCAGCAGCGGGATGGCCCGCACGCCGGCACCGCAGGCCTCCTGGATCCCTTCCAGGATGGTCGGCAGGTCCCGGATCGATATCCGCTCTGCCAGCAGGCCCTGCAGGACGCGCTGCACGGCGCCCATCGAGATCTGCGACGGGATCAGGTCGGCGACCAGTTTCTGCTGTTCACGCGGCAGATCGTCCAGCAGCTTCTGGGTCTCCGAATACGACAGCAGCTCGGCCATCGTCTCGCGCACCGCTTCGGTCAGGTGCGTGGTCAGCACGCTGACGGGATCGACCACCGTGCAGCCGCGAAACAGCGCCTCCTCGCGATGCGACGCATCCACCCAGAGCGCGGCCAGGCCGAATGCCGGCTCGGTGGTCTTCTCGCCCGGCAGGTCGGGAACCCCGCCGCGCGGATCCATCACCAGGAACGCATTGGGCCGCAACAATCCGGTCCCGGTCTGTATCTCCTTGATGCGGATCGCGTAGTTGTCCGCGCCGAGCTGCATGTTGTCCTGGATGCGGACCGGCGGCAGCACGAAACCCATCTCGCTTGCGATCGTCCGTCGGAGCGCCTTGATCTGCTCGGTCAGCTTCGGCTGGTCGCCGCCGGCCAGCGGCAGCAGCCCGTAGCCCAGCTCCAGCCGGATCATGTCGATCCGCATCGCCTCGGCGATCGGCGGCTCGGCCGGGGCGTTGGAGACGATCGCGGCGGCTTCATCCTCGGCGTCGGTCTTCGCCGGGGTCCTGGACCTGAGCCAGGCGCCGGCGGCGGCCATCCCGCCGAGCGCCAGGAACGGCAACGCCGGAAGACCCGGCATCAGGGCGAGCAGCATCGCGGCACCCGCCGCCATCGCCATCGGTTTCGCATCGCCGCCCAGCTGACGCACCAGCGCCACATCCGCCGCGCCCTCGGTGCCACCCTTGGTGACGACGATGCCGGATGCGGTCGAGACCAGCAGGGCCGGGATCTGCGACACCAGCCCGTCGCCGACCGTCAGAGTGGTGAAAGTCGAGGCCGCATCGGCGAAGGCCATGCCGTGCCGGCCGACGCCGATCGCCAGCCCGCCGATGATGTTGATCACGGTGATCAGCAGGGACGCGATCGCGTCGCCGCGCACGAACTTCGCCGCGCCATCCATCGCGCCGTAGAAGCCGCTCTCCTCCTCGAGTTCGCGGCGGCGCAGGCGCGCGACCTTGTCGGTGATCGCGCCCGCCGACAGTTCGGCATCGATCGCCATCTGTTTTCCCGGCATCGCATCGAGGCTGAAACGCGCCGCGACTTCAGCGATCCGGCCGGACCCCTTGGTGATCACCATGAAGTTTACCACCAGCAGGATGATGAACAGGATCAGCCCGATGACGACATCGCCGCCCATCAGGAAGCCGCCGAACGCCGCGACCACGTGGCCGGCCGCGGTCGGTCCCTCGTTGCCGTGGCTGAGGATCAGCCGGGTGGTCGCGACCTCCAGGGACAGACGCAGAAGCGTGGTCAGCAGCAGCAAGGTCGGGAAACTGGTGAAATCCAGGGGCCGCTTGAGGAAAAGCGCCACCATCAGCACCAGCACCGACGCCGTCACCGACAGCGCCAGGCCGAGATCGAGCACCATGGTCGGCAGCGGCAGGATCAGCACCGAGAGCAGCGCTACCACCGCCAGCGCCAGCCCGATATCGGTGCCGGGCAGGTAGCCGCGCCAGCGGCCGCCGGGCAGGGTCAGCTTCGGCATCGCCAGCCGCTGGCGGGCGGCGGGCACGGTCTCGACCGTGGTGTCGCTCATCGCTCAGGCCACCATGCCGGCCATCGGCGGCGGCACCGCGACACCCTGGTTGGCATAGTCGCGCAGCTTGTTGCGCAGCGCCCGGATCGAGATGCCGAGGATCGTCGCCGCATGGGTGCGGTTGCCGGCGGCGCTGGTCAGGGTTTCCAGGATCAGCGCCCGCTCGACCGTCTCCATGCGCTGTCCGACAAGCCCGGAGACGCCCCGCGGCGCCGCCTCGCCCGGCAGCGGCGCGCAGGAAGCGGCGGCGCGGCTCTCCATCCCCAGATGGACCGGGTCGATCCTGCCCTCATCGGCCAGGAGCACGGCGCGGTGCATCAGGTTCTCGAGTTCGCGCACGTTGCCCCGCCAATCATGCGCGTGCAGGCACGCCAGCGCGTCGTCGGATAGTTCCGGCAGTGCTACGCCGTTCGCCTGTGCGTAGTGGCGCAGGTAGTGCGCGCCCAGCACCGCGATATCGCCCGGGCGGTGGCGCAGCGCCGGTATCTCGAGGCCGACCACGTTCAGCCGGAAATAGAGATCCTCGCGGAACCGGCCGGCCCTGGCCTCCTCCTTCAAGTCACGGTTGCTGGTGGCGAGGATGCGCACATCGACCCGGACCGGCGTCTGGCCGCCCAGACGATCGATCTCGCGTTCCTGGATCGCCCGCAGCAGTTTGGCCTGCAGGCGGACATCCATCTCGCTGACCTCGTCGAGCAGCAGCGTCCCGCCGGCCGCCGCCTCGAACCGGCCGATCCGGCGCGCGATCGCGCCGCTGAACGCGCCCTTCTCGTGGCCGAACAGCTCGCTCTCCAGCAGCTGCTCGGGGATCGCGGCGCAGTTCAGGGCGATGAACGGACCCTGCGCGCGACGCGAACGGCGGTGGATGTGGCGGGCCAGGACCTCCTTGCCGGTTCCGGATTCGCCGGTGATCAGCACCGAGGCCTCGGACCGGGCGATCTGCTCGGCACGCCGGATCGTCGCCAGCATCGCGGGATCGCGGGCGATCATCGCATGGCTCTCGCCCGACGCCGCCTCGAGGATGGCGGCGATCAGTTCTGGATCGGGCGGCAGCGGCAGGAAATCCTGCGCCCCGTCGCGCACCGCCTGCACCGCCGCGTCCGGATCGTTCTCGAGCCCGCAGGCGATCACCGGCACGGCGATGCGCTCGCGCGCCAGGCCGCGCACGAGATCGCCGATCGGCTGGCCCAGCTCGCAGAGCACCAGATTGACCCTGGCGTCGTGGCGCAACCGCGACAGGCAGCCGGACACGTCGTCGGTATGGTCGAGTTCGGCGCCGCGGGTGGCCGCGATCTGCGCCGCCCGGCCGAGTTCGCCCCCGAGGGATCCGACGATCAGCACGCGCATCTCAGAAGCCACGCTCGGACTTGATGATCTCGGTCATGGTGACGCCGAGCCGGTTGTCGTCGACCATCACGACCTCGCCGCGGGCGATGAGCCGGTTGTTGACATAGATATCGATCGCCTCGCCGAGCTTGCGGTCGAGTTCGACCACCGCGCCGCGACCCAGTTTGAGAAGCTGGCTGACCTGCATGGTGGATTTGCCGAGGACGGCGCTAACCGTGACCGGGATGTCGTAGACCGCCTCGAGATCCTGGGCATTGCGCGGCAGCCCGGTCTCGGGAACCAGGGTGCTGTCGGCGAGTTCGGCGAGTTCCAGGTCAGTGGTCATGACAAGGCGTCCTTTTCACTGGCGGACCGGTCGGGATGTCCGCTCTCGGGTCGGGTCAGCAGGGCGAGGATGTCGGCGCACAAGGCGCTCGTGTCGCGCAGCATCATCCCGTCCTGCCATTTCACGGCGACGTCGCCTTCCTGCATCGCCTCCACCCCGATCCATTCGAACCGGATCGATCCTGGCACGGCGACGGTTGCCAACTCGTTACGAAGCGGGTCGAGCAGCGCCGGATTGACGCGTATCTCCAGCGCCGGCTCGCGTTCCATCGCCGGCAGCAGCAGCCTGACCAGCGCCGAGACCTCGCCCAGCGCGTGCGATGCCGCGAGGGCCGGCAGCACCGCGGCCACCGCGGCGAGCACGGTCCTTGCCAGCGCAGCCGCTCCGGCCTCGGCAATCCTGGCGTTCTCCGTCGCGGCATCCTGGAGCAGCGCGCCGATCAGCGTGATGGCGTCTGTCTTGCGGGCTTCGCGCTCCTGCTCGGCAGCCACACGCTCCTGCGCCCGGCCCTCGGCGATCGCCCGCTCGGTCGCGTGCTTCAGGTCGGTCAGGCTGAAGGTCGGCTCCAGGATCACCGGCTGCGGCGGCTTGCTCGCCGGCGGCGGCCGCCGCTCCTCGGGCAGATCGAAATCTTCCGCGTAGAGCACGCCTGACGGGCTGTGGGGGAAGGAGGACATGCTCGCCATCAGCCGATCATCTGCTCGTCCTGGCGCTCATTGAGCTCGATCTCGCCCTGCGCGCCCAGCTCCTTGGCGACCAGCACGATCTGTGTCTGCGCCTCCTCCACGTCGCGCAGACGAACCGGGCCGAGGGCGGCGATGTCGTCGCGCAGCAGCTTGCCGGCGCGTTCGGAGAGACAGCCGAGGAACAGGCTGCGGATTTCCTCGGAGGCGCCCTTCAGCGCGATCGGCAGTTTCTCCTTCTCGACCGCGCGCATCAGCGTGGATACGGCGTCCGGCGTCAGACGCGCGAGGTCGTCGAAGGTGAACATGAGCGATTTCACCCGTTCCGCGGCCTCGCGGTTGCGCTCCTCGAGCGCCGACATGAAGCGGGTCTCGACCTGGCGATCGAGATTGTTGAAGATCTCGGCGATCAGCTCGTGACTGTCGCGCCGGGTGCTTCGCGCCAAGTTGGACATGAATTCCGAGCGCAGGGTCTTCTCGACGCTGTCGAGGACGTCCTTCTGCACGCTCTCCATGCGCAGCATGCGCATCACCACTTCCATCGCGAAGCTGTCGGGCAGGAGGCTGAGCACGCGCGCGGCGTGGCCCGGACGGACCTTTCCCAGAACGACAGCCACGGTCTGCGGGTATTCGTTCTTGAGGTAGTTGGCGAGCACGGCTTCGTTGACGTTGCCGAGCTTGTCCCACATGGTCCGGCCGGCCGGACCGCGGATCTCTTCCATGATCTGCGCCGCACGTTCCCGGGACAGCGACTTCTGCAACAGCCGTTCGGTGCTGTCGAAGCTGCCGACCAGCATGCCGGCCGACGTGATGCTCTGCGAGAAATCGGAGCATACGCTCTCGACCGATTCGGCGGAGACGCTGCCGAGCTGCGACATCGCCAGCGAGATGTCCTTGATCTCCTCCTCGTGCATCATCGAGAACAGCTGCGCGCATTGTTCCTCGCCCAGGGCCAGCATGAAGATCGCGGCGCGCTGCATGCCGGGAAGCGGTCTGACGGTCATTGGCTTGCCTCCTTCGCGAGCCAGCCACGGAGGATGTTGAGGCTCTCCTCTGGATGCTGGTTCACCAGGGTCACGATCTGGCGAAGCGACGCCGCGCGGAGGCGGCCGTTGACGTTGGTGACGGTGACCATGTCCTCCTCGGCGGGTGCCGCGAGCTGGTCGAGCGCCACCAGCGCCGTGCCCGGCGGACCGGCCAGGGCGGGACGCGCGACCGCGCCTGGTCCTGCGAGCAGCGAGGCGGTATCCGGCCGCGCCGGGGCCGCCTCGGTCAGACGGTTGACCATCGGCCGGACCACGAACAGCAGCGCCGCCAGCATGAACAGGCCGAGCATCACGGATTGGCCGACATGGGCGAGGTCGATATGGTCGGGCTTCAGCCCGAACCACCCGGCCTGCGCCACCGGCGCGTCGACCGCGTGCTCGGTGAACGGCATCGACACCACGCTGACGGTGTCGCCGCGCTTCTCGTCGTAGCCGATCGCGCTCTTGACCAGGGTCGCGATGCGATCGAGTTCGTCCTTGCCGCGCGGCTGCCAGCTCGGCTTGCCGTCCGCGGCCTTGGCGACGATGCCGTCGACCATGACGGCGAGGCTGATCCGGGCCAGTCGCGGCTGATCCTGCACCAGCGTGCGCACGACCTTGCCGATCTCGTAATTGTTGGTCTCCTCCTGGCGATCCTGCTGGCTGCCGGCGGGAGTCTGCGCCGCCGGCGCGTTGGGCAGGTTGTTCTGCACCGAGGTGTTGGTCTCGGCTTCGGTGTTGCGGTTCTTGTCGCTCACCGTCTGCTGGCTGCGCAGCACCTGCTGGCCGGGATCATAGGTCTCGCTGGTCTCGCGCACCTGGTCGGTGTTCATGCTGACCGCGGCCTCGGCGCGCACATGGTCGGCGCCGAGCGAGGGCTCGAGCATCTCCTCGACCGCGCGGGCGAGACGCAGTTCGGTGGCGCGACGCTGCTCGTCGACGGTGGCGAGCGGGCTGTCCGGTCCGGACGGGCTGCCGGCGCGGGCCAGCACGGTGCCGTGGTTGTCGATGATGGCGATGTTCTGCGCCCGCAGGCCCGGTACCGCCGCGGCGACGAGGTTGACGACAGCCTGCACGCCCTCTGCATCCATGCGGGTGCCGCCGGACATCGACAGCAGCACGCTGGCCTGCGCCGGGACCTGCTCGGTGGCGAACGGCTCACGATGCGGCAGCACCAGGTGGATGCGCGCCGCGCGCACGCCGCTGATCAGCCGCACCGAGCGCGACAGCTCGCCTTCCAGGGCACGGGTCTGGTTGATGGTCTGCTCGAACTGGGTGGCGGTCAGGTTGTCGCCACGGTCGAAGATCTCGTAGCCGACCGACCCGCCCGACGGCATGCCGGCCTTGGCGAGCAGCAGCCGTGCGGTGGCGACCTGGTCGACCGGCACCATCAGCCGGTCGTCCTGGCCGGCCAGCGCGTGCGGGATATGCGCCTTGTCGAGCTGCTCGGCCATCTGGCCGGCCTCGCGCAGGTCGAGATCGCCATAGAGCAGCGCCATCTGCGGGTGGCTGCCGCTCTGCGACACCAGCACGCCCAGCATCGCCAGGATGCCGACCCCGACCACCCCCATGGCCGCGAGCTTGGCGACACCGAGCGCGCGCAACCCGTCGAGCAGCGGCTTCATCGGCAGGGATCGCGGCGCAGGGTCCGGGCCATCATCTGTATCCTCGGCGCGGCACCATGCCGTCGCGGCGAGAATGTCAGGGAGATGCTAAGGCGACGTTAACCGGGCGGCATTTTCTGCCCGGTCGTCCGGCCTGGTGGAGCCGAGGGGAATCGAACCCCTGACCTCCTGAATGCCATTCAGGCGCTCTACCAACTGAGCTACGGCCCCGTCTTCGGGTGGCGCGCATATAGCCGTGCGTTGACCGGGTGGCAAGAGCGCGCGGTCAGGCCAGCAGCACGCCTTGGCCGCGCAGGAAGCCCAGCAGCGCCAGCATCGGCAGCCCGAGTATGGCGGCATGTTCGCCGTCCACCGCCTCGAACAGCAGCGCGCCGGGCCCTTCCAGCCGGTAGGCGCCGACGCTCGAGAGCACCCGGTCGCCCTCCAGCGCCAGGTAGCTGTCGATGAAGCGATCGGAGACCGGCCGCATCGACAGGCTGGGGGTGGCGAGGTGGCGCCAGACGGCGCGGCCGCCTCGGCGGCAGACCAGCGCGGTCTGCAGCGTATGGGTGCGGCCGCGCAGCGCGCGCAGGTGCGCCGCCGCCTCGGCGCGGTCGGACGGCTTGTCGAACCGCCGTCCGTCGCAGGTCAGGATCTGGTCGGCGCCGAGGATCAGCGCGTCCGGCGCGATCGCGTCCAGGCTGGCTGCCTTGGCGTCGGCCAGAAGCAGCGCCGCCTCGCCCGCATCGGCCGTCGCCTGCTTGATCGCCCGCTCGTCGAGCATCGAGGGCCTGGCGGTCACCCGCAGGCCGGCAGCGCGCAGCAGCGCCAGGCGCGCCGTGGAGGCGCTGGCCAGGATGAGCGTCGGAGTCGCGGTCTGCAGCGGCGTGGTCATGGGTGCGGGAGTCCTGGGGTACACGGGAGTGGAATCGGCCCAGGATGCCGGCAGTACCGAGTCCTGGGGATGAACGGTACACAGCCGGCAGGGCTGGAGTTGTACACAGCGCCGGGCGGCCGGAATCTGGACAAGTCGCGAAAACCGCGCCGGAACAGGACGTTGCACGCGGCCCGCGCTGTGGGCAAACCGGGGTACATTTCCGGCGATCCGGGTACCCCGACATCCACAGGCCCTCTTAAGACTCCCGCCATTTTCTTCTTCTTCTTTCATGATTAGACCTTGGTCATAGTCGGACGGATCGGGGCATGACCGAGAAAAAGCTGCTGCGTGTGCTGCATGGCGAGCCGGTCTGGCCGCCGCCGATCTGGCTGATGCGCCAGGCCGGGCGCTACCTGCCCGAGTTCCGTGCGCTCCGCTCGCAGGCGGACTTCATCACCCGCTGCATGACGCCGGACATCGCCACAGAGATCACCCTGCAGCCGATCCGCCGCTATGCGATGGATGGCGCGATCCTGTTCAGCGACATCCTGATCCTGCCCTGGGCGATGGGCCAGCCGCTGCGCTTCGTGGAGAATGTCGGTCCGGTGCTCGAGCCGATCCGCACCGCCGCCGACCTGGACCGGCTGCGGCCGGACCGGGTGGCCGAGGCGACCGCCCCGGTGATGGAGACGTTGCGGCGGCTGCGGCGGTCGTTCGACAGCCCGGACGATCCGGCGGTGCTCGGCGCCGCCCGGCCCGGCGCCACCACCCTGATCGGCTTCGCCGGCTCGCCCTTCACCGTCGCTTGCTACATGGTCGAGGGCGGCGGCTCGAAGGAGTTCGCCGAGGTCAGGCGGATGGCCTATGCCGAGCCCGACCTGTTCGACCGGCTGATCGACCTGCTGACCCGAAGCACCGCGGCGATGCTGTGCGATCAGATCGATGCCGGCGCCGAGGCGGTGATGCTGTTCGACAGCTGGGCCGGGCTGTTGCCGCCGCCGCAGTTCGCCCGGCACGTGATCGCGCCGAGCCGACGCATCGTCGACATGATCAGGCAGCGCCATCCCGGCGTGCCGATCGTCGGCTTCCCCCGTCTCGGCGGCCTGATGGTCGGGCGCTACGCGCAGGAGACCGCGGTCGATGCGATGGCACTGGACACCGCCGCCGACCTGTCGATGGCCGCCGCCCTGGTGCCGGACACGGTGGCGCTGCAGGGCAATCTCGATCCGCTCTGCCTCCTGGCCGGCGGCGACACGCTGACGGCGCAGGCGCAGGCGATCCGGGATTCGATGCGGGATCGGCCGCACGTGTTCAATCTCGGCCACGGGGTGCTGCCGCAGACCCCGCCGGAGCATGTCGGCCAGCTGGTCGATGCGGTGCGTCGGGTATGACCGTCGCCGCGCTGGCGCCCTGGCTGCTGTGGGAGAAGGCCTTCCACGTGATCGCGGTGATCGCCTGGATGGCCGGGCTGTTCTACCTGCCGCGGCTGTTCGTCTATCACTGCGCCGCGGCACCCGGCTCGGCGCAGAGCGAGGGTTTCAAGGTGATGGAGCGCAAGCTGCTGCGCCAGATCACCACCCCGGCGATGCTCGCCGCGCTGGGCTTCGGCGTGCTGCTGATCCTGACGCCGGGGGCGGTGGACTGGCATGCCGGCTGGTGGTGGACCAAGCTCGTCTCGGTGCTGGCGATGATCGGCTTCCACGGCGCCTGCGCACGCTGGCGCAAGGACTTCCTGCACGACCGCAACACCCGCCCGCACCGCTTCTACCGGATGGCGAACGAGGTGCCGACGCTGCTGATGCTGGTGATCGTGATCATGGCGATCGTGCAGCCGTTCTGAGAACCGGGATCATGGATGCGAGCGCCGGATCTTGGAGAACCATGGTGGGCGCAGTAGGATTCGAACCTACGACCCGCTGATTAAGAGTCAGCTGCTCTACCAACTGAGCTATGCGCCCGTCCTCGGGCCTGGGGGGCCCTGCACGGTGACGGCGCTATAGCAGCGCTGGTCGCGCGGGGGCAAGGGGCGTCGGCCGGAATTCAGGGGTTGAGCAGCGCCAGCAGCCCGTCGAGCTGGTCGAGCGACTCGTAGTACAGCCGGAGCTGGCCGCCGCGGCCGTTGAACTGCAGATCCACCCGGACGCCGAGCGTCTCGCGCAGCCGCCGTTCCAGGGCGGCGAGTTCCGGATCGCGACGCGCCGCCGCGACGGCAGGCGTGCCGGCGACGGTGGCGGCGCTGGCCTGGCTCTGCACCATCTGTTCGGTCTGGCGCACCGAGAGGCGTCTGGCGATCACCGCCTGGGCCGCCTTCGCCGGGTCGGGATGGTTGATCAGCGCCCGGGCATGGCCGGCGGTCAGCGCGCCGGTGATGACCTCGTGCCGGACCGCTTCCGGCAGGTGCAGCAGCCGGATGGTGTTGGCGACATGGCTGCGCGACTTGCCGACCGCGCCGGCCAGCTGTTCCTGGGTCATCGCGAACTCGCCCAGCAGCCGCTGCAGCCCCTCCGCCTCCTCGATCGCGTTGAGATCGCTGCGCTGCAGGTTCTCGACCAGCGACGCCGCCATCGCGTCGGCATCCGGCAGGTCGCGCACATGGACCGGGACCTCGTGCAGCCCGGCCATCTGCGCCGCGCGCCAGCGCCGCTCGCCGGCGATGATCTGGTAGCGGCCCGGCTGTCCGGGATGCGGCCGCGCCAGGATCGGCTGCAGGATGCCGCGGGCGCGGATCGAGCTCGCCAGCTCCTCCAGCGGCTCCGGCTGCATCGTCTGCCTCGGCTGGAACGGGCCGGCCTCGAGCAGTTCGACCGGCACCGGATGGATGCCGGCGGCCCTGGTCGCGCGCAGCGCCCCGGCATCGGGCTGGCTGTCGCCGAGCAGGGCCGCCAGACCACGCCCCAGACGCGGCGGCGCCGGCTCCTTGCGCTTCATCGTCACGCCCGCTCGCGCAGGCTGGCCGGCGACGCCGCCATGCGCGTCACCACCTCGTCGGCCAGCCTGGCATACGCTACCGCGCCGCTGGATTTCGGATCGTAGAGATGCGCCGGCTTGCCGTGGCTCTGCGCCTCGGAGATGCGGATGTTGCGCGGGATCACGGTGTCGAGCACCTGCTCGCCGAAGAAGCCGCGGGCGTCGGCGGCCACCAGCTCGGAGAGGTTGTTGCGGCGGTCGAACATGGTCAGCACCAGCCCCTGCAGCCGCAGCGCCGGGTTGAAGGCGCGCCGCACCCGGTCGATGGTGCGGATCAGCTGGCTGACGCCCTCCAGCGCGAAGAACTCGCATTGCAGCGGCACCAGCACCGAATGCGCCGCCACCAGCGCGTTCAGGGTCAGCAGACCCAGGCTCGGCGGGCAGTCGATCAGCACGATGTCGATCGCCGGGCCGTCGGCCACCGCCGAGAGCGCGTCGCGCAGGCAGTATTCGCGGCGTGGACGGTCGACCAGCTCGATCTCGGCCCCGGCCAGCTCGTTGTCGGCCGGCACCAGCCGCAACCCGTCGATCTCGGTGGCGCAGGCGAGGCCGGCCAGCGGCGCGTTCTCGGCGATCAGCGCATAGCTGCCGGCGCGCCGGCTGGCGTAGCTGATGCCGAGCCCGGTGGAGGCGTTGCCCTGCGGGTCGAGATCGATCAGCAGCACGCGATGCGCCCGCGCCGCCAGCGCCGTGGCCAGGTTGATCGCGGTCGTGGTCTTGCCGACGCCGCCCTTCTGGTTGGCGACCGCGATGATGTGCGGCGGTTTCGGGTCGGCAGCGACGGACCTATCGCCCGATCGCCCGGTCGGGGTCTCTGACACGCCTGAGTTCACTCAATGTGAGGATGACGCCGTCCGGGCTGGTCCGACTCGGGCGTCTGGAGACCGTCATGTGCCATTCCGCGGCAGCCCGGGTCAATTCGTCGTCGACGCTCCGGCCCTTCAGGAACAGGCAGAAGCCGCCCGGCGCCAGCAGCCGGTGCGCCCAGTCGAGCAGCAGCGGCAGCGGCGCCAGGGCGCGCGCGGTGACGAACGGCGCCGGCGCGATCGCCGCCTGTTCGATACGGTCGGCCACCACGATCGCCGGCGCCCCGGTGGCGCGCGCCGCCTCGCGCAGGAAGCTCGCCTTGCGCTGGTCGCTCTCCACCAGCGTGACCGGGTTGGCGGTGGCGATCGCCAGCACCAGCCCGGGGAAGCCGCCGCCGGAGCCGAGATCGGTGACGGCGGCGCCGGGGGCGAGGTCGCCGGCGAGCTGCAGGCTGTCGGCGATGTGGCGCGGCCAGAGCTGGTCGATATCTTTGGGCGAGACCAGGTTGATGTGCCGGTTCCAGCGGCGCAGCAGCGTGGCGAATTGCTCCAGCCGCGCCACCGTCTCCGCCGGCAGCGGCGGGCCGTCTCGCATCAGGCGGCGCGCAGATGCGCCAGCAGCGCCATCAGCGCCGCGGGCGTCACGCCGGGCACGCGCTGCGCGGCGCTGAAATTGGCCGGCCGCGCCGTGGTCAGCCGCTCGCGCATCTCCATGCTGAGCCCGCCGATCGCGTCGTAATCCAGCCCGGCCGGTAGGCTGAGCGCGCTCTCCCGGCCCAGCTCGCGGATCTCGCGCGCCTGGCGGCCGAGATAGCCGCGATAGCGCGCCTCGGTCTCGAGATGGGCGCGCACCCGCGCCGGCAGCGCCGCCAGCCACGGCGCCAGAAGCAGCAGCGACGCGGCGGGCGCCTCGGCGGCGATCAGGTCGAGCACGCAGCGGCGGCGGCCGTCGGCGGTGACCGGCAGCCCGTGATGCTGCAGCACCGGGGGCGCATACAGTTCGGTCTCGGCGCGCAGCATGGCGGCCTCGATCGCCGTCCGGTCGGCATCGAACAGCCGGCCGCGCTCGGCGCCGACGCAGCCCCATTGCTGCCCGGCGCCGGTCAGGCGCAGGTCGGCATTGTCGGCGCGCAGCGTCAGCCGGTACTCGGCGCGCGAGGTGAACATGCGATACGGCTCCGACACCCCCTGGGTGGTCAGGTCGTCGATCATCACCCCGAGATAGGCGGTGCCGCGGTCGATGGTCACCGCGGCGGCGCCGGACGCGGTGCGCGCGGCGTTCAGCCCGGCGAGCAGGCCCTGCGCCGCTGCCTCCTCGTAGCCGGTGGTGCCGTTGATCTGGCCGGCCAGGAACAGCCGGGCGATCCGCTTGAGTTCGAGCGTCGGCAGCAGCGCGCGCGGATCGACATGGTCGTATTCGACCGCATAGCCCGGCCGCACGATCCTGGCCCGCTCCAGCCCGGGCATCGTCGCGATCAGCTGCGCCTGGATGTCGGCCGGCAGGCTGGTGGAGATGCCGTTCGGATAGACCAGGTCGCCGCCCGGATGGCCCGGCAGCGCCTCCGGTTCGAGGAACACCTGGTGCCGCTCGCGCTCGGCGAACCGCACCACCTTGTCCTCGATCGACGGGCAGTAGCGCGGGCCGCGTCCGGCGATCGCGCCGCCATACACCGCCGACAGGTGCAGATGCCGGCGGATCAGCGCATGGGTCGACGGCGTGGTGCTGCTGATGCGGCAGCAGACCAGCGGGTTGTCGATGCGCGCGGTCAGGCGGCTGAACGGAACCGGCACCGCATCGCCGGGATCCTCGGGCAGTGCCTCCCAGTCGATGCTGTCGCGGGCCAGCCGGGGCGGGGTGCCGGTCTTGAGCCGGCCCATCGGCAGGCCGAGCGCCTCGAGCCTGGCGCCCAGCGCCGCCGCCGGCGCCTCGCCGACCCGGCCGGCCGGGGTGGTGGCGTGGCCGACATGGATCACCCCGCGCAGGAAGGTGCCGGCGGTCAGCACCACGGCGCCGGCGCGCAGCGCGGTCCCGTCGGCACAGAGCACGCCGGCGCAGGCGCCGGATGCGTCGAGCAGCAGGTCGTCGATCGCCGCCTCGCGCAGCGCCAGGCCAGGCGTCTCCTGCAGCAGCGCAAGGATCGCGGCGCGATAGAGCGACCGGTCGGCCTGGGCGCGCGGCCCGTGCACCGCCGGCCCCTTGGAGCGGTTCAGCAGCTTGAAATGGATGCCGGCGCGGTCGGCGGCGACGCCCATCAGCCCGTCCAGCGCGTCGATCTCGCGGACCAGATGGCCCTTGCCGATGCCGCCGATCGCCGGGTTGCAGGACATGGCGCCGATCGTGTCGAGACGGTGGGTGACGAGCAGCGTGCGGGCGCCGGCCCGCGCCGCCGCCGCCGCCGCCTCGCAGCCGGCATGGCCGCCGCCGATCACGATGACGTCGTGAGAACTCTGCATGGGCTCCATCCGTGGCGTGCCGTCTCTTAGCGCATCGCGCCCTATTTGCCGATGCAGAACTGGCTGAACACGGTGTCGAGCAGGTCCTCGACGCCGACCCGGCCGGTCAGCCGCCCGAGCGCCTGCATCGCCAGCCGCAGCGCCTCGCCGCGCAGCTCCGGCAGCGGCAGCGCCGCCGCGTCGTGCAGCTGCGCCAGCGCCTCCTCGATCCCGGCGCGGTGCCGGGCGCGGGTCAGCGGCGCCGGCCCGGCGCCGCCGGTGATGGCGGAGACCGCATCGGCCAGGTCGCGCTCGAGCCGGTCCAGACCCTGTCCGGTGCGGGCGCTGACGCCGAGCCAGCCGGCCGGCGCCGGGTGCAGATCGGCCTTGTTCCACACCAGCAGGCCGGGCCCGGAGATGGACTCTGCCTCGGGCTCCGGGTCCGGTCCGCACGCCACGTGCAGCACCAGGTCCGCCATCGCCGCGTGCCGGCGGGCGCGGCGCACCCCCTCGGCCTCCAGCGGATCGTCGCTGTCGCGCAGCCCGGCGGTATCGATCAGCGTCACCGGCACCTCGGCTAGCACCAGCCGCACTTCGATCGCGTCCCGGGTGGTGCCGGGGATGTCGGAGACCATGGCGGCCTCGCGCCCGGCCAGCCGGTTCAGCAGGCTCGACTTGCCGACATTGGGGCGGCCGGAGATCGCCACGAACAGCCCGTCGCGGATGCGGGCCGCCCTGTCGCCGGACGCCAGATGCGCCTCAAGCTCGGCCGCCAGCAGCGCGGTGTCCTGCGCGAGCCTGGCGTCGAGTTCGGGCGGCAGCGCCTCGTCGGGGAAATCGATCAGCGCCTCCTGGTGCGCCAGCATTGCCCGCAGCCGCGTCGCCCAGCCGGCGTAGAGCCGGCTCAGCGCGCCGTCGGCCTGCAGCATCGCCTGGCGGCGCTGCGCCTGGGTCTCGGCGTCGATCAGGTCGGCGATGCCCTCTGCTTCCAGCAGGTCGATGCGGCCGGACTCGAAGGCGCGCCGGGTGAACTCCCCCGGCTCGGCCGGGCGGGCGCCGAGCGCCACCAGCGCGTCGGCGACCGCCGCCACCACCGCCTGCCCGGCATGCAGATGCAGCTCGGCGCTGTCCTCTCCGGTGTAGCTGCCGGGGCCCGGAAACCACAGCACCAGGGCGCGGTCGAGCAGCTCCTGCCGGTGCCGCAGCGCTCTGAGTGCTGCCCGGCGCGGCGCCGGGCGGCGCCGGCAGAGCGCATCGAGGATCGCGCCGGTGCGCGGCCCGCTCAGCCGCAGCACCGCGATCGCCGCGCGGCCGCCGCCGCTGGCACGGGCGAAGATGGTGGGGCGCGCGTCGCTTGACAGGTTCATGCCCGTGCCGTGCCATGCGCTGCTGCCGGAGGCGAGCCGTTTGTCCCAACTCTCACTGCATTCTCCGCTGGGTGCGCTGACCCTGACCCAGGAGGACGACGCGATCGTGGCGCTGGACTGGGGCTGGGCCGGCGACCAGGACCGGACCGCGCTGCTGACCCGGGCCCGCGACGAACTGGATGCCTATTTCGACGGCGCGCTCCAGCGTTTCACGCTGCCGCTGGCGCCGGCCGGCGCTACCGCCTATCGCCGCCGCGTCTGGCGCGCGCTCTCCGACATCCCGTACGGCGAGACCAGGACCTACCAGCAGATCGCCGCGGTCGCCGGCGGTTCGGCGCGCTCGGTCGGCCAGGCCAACCGGTTCAACCCGCTGCCGATCCTGATACCGTGCCATCGTGTCCTCGCCACCACCCACCTGGGTGGATTTTCCATGCAGGGCGGGCTCGAGACCAAGCGCTTCCTGCTGGGTCTGGAGATGCCGCATCCTGCCCAGGACAGGGAAAGACTCATCGCATGACCAAGGCCGTTCGCGTCCACGCCTATGGCGGACCAGAGGTGCTGCGCTTCGAGGAGGTGCCGACCCCCGGGCCGGGCGCGCACGAGGTGCTGATCCGCCAGGAGGCGATCGGGCTCAACTTCATCGACGTCTATTACCGCACCGGCCTCTACAAGCTGCCCAGCCTGCCGTCGGTGATCGGCATGGAGGCGAGCGGCACGGTGGTGCAGGCCGGCAGCGCCGTCACCACGCTCGCGGTCGGCGACCGGGTCGCCTATCCGAGCAAGCTCGGCGCTTATGCCAACCACCGCAGCATAGACGCCGACCAGGTGGTGCGGCTGCCGGAGACGATCGACACCCGCACCGCCGCCGCGATCATGCTGCGCGGCCTCACGGTGCAGTATCTGCTGCGCCAGGTGCGGGTGCTCGCGGCCGGCGACACCATCCTGGTGCATGCGGCGGCGGGCGGCGTCGGGCTGATGCTGTGTGCCTGGGCGGCGCATCTCGGCGCCACGGTGATCGGCGTGGTCTCGACCGCGGCGAAGGCGGAGCTGGCGCGCGCGCATGGCGCGACGCACGTGCTGGTCGGGCTCGACGACCTGCCGCAGAAGGTCCGGCGGCTGACCGGCGGCGCGATGGTGCCGGTGGTCTATGACAGCGTCGGCAAGGACAGCTTCATGGCCAGCCTCGATTGCCTGGCGCCGCGCGGGCTGATGGTCAGCTACGGCAACGCGTCGGGCGAGGTGACCGGGGTGTCGCTCAGCCTGCTGGCGGCGCGCGGCAGCCTGTCGGTCACCAGGCCGAAGCTGATGAGCTTCATCGCCACCCGGCCGGAGCTGGAACGGGCGGCGGCGGAGCTGTTCGATGTGGTGGCGAGCGGCGCGGTGAAGGTCGAGATCGGCCAGAGCTTCGCGCTGTCCGAGGCAGGGATGGCGCATGCGGCGCTGGAATCGCGCGCCACCACCGGCAGCACGATCCTGATCCCCGACTGACGCTCCGGGCCCTCGCTACCGTCCGGGACCCTCGGCCTGCGCGGCGAGACGGGCGCTGCCGGGCGGGACCAGCCCGTATCGCAGATGCAGCTCCGGCGCCAGGGCGATCGTGGTCTGGAACGGCGCCCAGACCACGTCCGGGCCGTGCCCCTCCCGAACCAGCATCGCCTCGGCCTGGCCGGCGGGCGGCGCGTGATCGTGGCTGTCGCGGGCGCGCAGATAGAGCGGGTAGGCCGGGTCGGTTTCCGGCACCGGGACGAAGCCCAGTTCGAGCAGCAGCGCGAAGCCGATGTCGAGCGTCATCTCGAAATCGCCCGGCAGCGACCGCAGATGGCTGCCGCCCGGCGCCGCCGGCGTCTCGCCGCCCGCCTCCAGGCTGACGGTGCCGTAGAAGCTGGCGGGAATGACGGTCGTGCCGGATCCGGCGAACGAGGTGGGGTGTTCCGGCATGCCGGCCTCCTGAAGCGAGGTCGGCAGTCTAGCTGTCCCCAGCGCCCGGGCGGGCGCTGGTTCAGGTATTCATGGCATCGAAGAAATCCTGGTTGGTCTTGCTGTATTTCAGCTTGTCGAGCAGGAAATCCATGCCGTCCATGGTGCCCATCGGGCTCAGGATGCGGCGCAGCACCCACATCTTGGACAGCGCGCTCTTCTCGACCAGCAGCTCCTCCTTGCGGGTGCCGCTCTTGGTGACGTCGATCGCCGGGAAGGTGCGCTTGTCGGAGAGCTTGCGGTCGAGCACCAGCTCGGAATTGCCGGTGCCCTTGAACTCCTCGAAGATCACCTCGTCCATGCGCGACCCGGTATCGATCAGCGCGGTGGCGATGATGGTCAGCGAGCCGCCCTCCTCGATGTTGCGCGCCGCGCCGAAGAAGCGCTTCGGCCGCTGCAGCGCGTTGGCGTCGACGCCGCCGGTCAGCACCTTGCCCGACGACGGCACCACGGTGTTGTAGGCGCGCGCCAGGCGGGTGATGGAATCCAGCAGGATCACCACGTCGCGCTTGTGCTCGACCAGCCGCTTGGCCTTCTCCAGCACCATCTCCGTCACCTGCACGTGGCGGGTCGCCGGCTCGTCGAAGGTGGACGAGACCACCTCGCCGCGCACGGTGCGGGCCATGTCGGTGACCTCCTCGGGCCGCTCGTCGATCAGCAGCACGATCAGGAACACGTCGGGGTGGTTCTGCGCGATCGCGGTGGCGATGCTCTGCAGCATCACCGTCTTGCCGGTGCGCGGCGGCGCCACGATCAGCGCGCGCTGGCCCATGCCGATCGGCGAGACCAGGTCGATCACCCTGGGGGTGAAGTCCCTGGTCTGGCCCTTGGCCAGCACCGGCGGGTTCTCGTTCTCCATCCGCAGCCGGCGGTCCGGGTAGAGCGGGGTCAGGTTGTCGAAATTGATCCGGTGCCGGACCGCCTCCGGCGGCTCGAAATTGATGGTGTTGAGCTTGAGCAGCGCGAAATAGCGCTCGCCGTCGCGCGGCGCGCGGATCTGGCCCTCGACGGTGTCGCCGGTGCGCAGCCCGTAGCGACGGACCTGGCTCGGCGAGACGTAGATGTCGTCCGGGCCGGGCAGGAAGTTGGCTTCCGGCGAGCGCAGGTAGCCGAACCCGTCGGAGAGGATCTCCAGCGTGCCTTCGCCGTGGATCGCCTGGTCGTTCTCGGCCAGGTTCTTCAGGATCGCGAACATCATGTCCTGCTTGCGCAGCGACGACGCGTTCTCGATCTGCAGCGATTCCGCGTAGGAGAGCAGGTCGGAGGGTGTTTTTGCCTTGAGGTCGGCGAGATGCATGGGACGCCCTGATAGGTCGGTCAAGCAGGAGGGGCCGTCGTCGCGAACGATACGAACCATCCGGCCCGTATTTGGTGGCGTCGTTCCCGGAGAGGAGAGATCCCGCTAGGGGCAGGGACCTGCCGCAGGACATGATGGGATTTAGGTCGGCTCCCGCACCCCGTCAAGTTCGGCCGGCATCCGGCTACCGCGAGCCGAGCCAGCCGCGGCGCCAGAACCAGAGCAGCGGCAGCACGATCGTCGCCGCCATCAGCCCCAGCGCGTACCAGTAGCCGAAGCTCCAGCTGAGTTCCGGGATATCCTTGAAGTTCATCCCGTATATGCTGGCGATCAGCGTCGGCGGGATGCCGACGATGCTGACCACGGTCAGGATCTTGATGCCGTTGTTCTGCTCGATATTGATGAAGCCGAGCGTGGCGTCCAGCAGGAACTGCGTCTTGTTGTTGAGCTGCGCGTCGTAGTCGTTCAGCGAGACGATGTCCTTCGAGATCAGGCCGAGCCGGGCGGCGAAGCGTTCCTTGCACGGCCTGTCGCCGTTCTCGCGCACGAAGGTGGCGATCCGCTGAAGCCCGAGCAGGCTGTCGCGCACCGACGAGATCAGGTCGGTCTCCCGCCCCAGCTTGGACAGCAGCATCCGCAGCTTGACGTCGGCGTTGCCGTTCCTCGGCTTCTCGGCGTGGAAGATGCGCTTGGAGAGCTGGTCCAGGTCGTGGCCGCTCAGCTCCAGCAGGTCGGCCAGCCGGTCCACCATCGCCTCGAGCAGCAGGATCAGGATGGTCTCGGCATCCGGCGCCGCGGCGTCCGGGGTTGCCGGAGGCCTGGCGAGCTTCGCGCCGACGGACTCGAACACCATGTAGTCGGAGTAGCGGATCGTCACCAGCCGGTCGCGGGTCAGCACGAAGCCGACCGGGATGACCACGGACAGGTCGTCGATCCTGCGCACCAGCGGCGTCGACAGGTAGAGCGTGTCGCCCTCGGCATAGACCCGGCTGGTGCTCTCGATCTCCTCCACGTCCTGGCGGGTCGGGATGCGCAGCCCGGTCAGGCGCTCGGCCAGCGCGTGTTCCTGGTCGGTGGGGTTGAGCAGATCGAACCAGACCGTGGCATCGCGCGTGGTCTGGTCGGTGACCGAGGCGGCAGGGGCGCCGGAAGGGTGGACGAGAAACATCGGCGCTCCGCGGCGGTCGGCCCGGCGTCGCGCCGGACCTCGTTCATGTCATACCATGTCATACCATGCCGGGCCGCGCCGAACGTGACCTTGGCAAGTCGGTTTGATAAGGATGCGCGCTCCAGGAGGGCCACCCGTTGAACCTGCATGCTCGCACCGCCCCGCCGACCCCGGTTTCGGCCGATGCGCCGGTTTCCGCGCAGCTCGAGGCGCTCGCCGCCGACCACCGCGCCAACACGCTGCGCGGCGGCCCCGACGAGCGCGGCCGGTTCGGCCTGTTCGGCGGCCGGTTCGTCGCCGAGACGCTGATGCCGCTGATCCTGGAGCTGGACCAGGCGTACGAGGCCGCCAAGGCCGATCCGGGCTTCCGCCGGGAACTCGATTTCTACCTCAAGGACTATGTCGGCCGGCCGAGTCCGCTCTGGCACGCCCGCCGCCTGTCGCAGGAACTCGGCGGCGCGAAGATCTACTTCAAGCGCGAGGAGCTGAACCATACCGGCTCGCACAAGCTCAACAACGTCATGGGCCAGATCCTGCTGGCGCGGCGCATGGGCCGCACCAGGATCATCGCCGAGACCGGCGCCGGGCAGCACGGCGTCGCCACCGCGACCGTGTGCGCGCTGCTGGGCCTGCACTGCATCGTCTACATGGGCGCCACCGACGTCGCCCGTCAGAGCCCCAACGTGTTCAGGATGCGCCTGCTGGGCGCGGAGGTTCGTGCGGTCGAGACCGGCGCCGGCACGCTGAAGGACGCGATGAACGAGGCGATGCGCGACTGGGTCGCCAACGTGGCCGACACCTACTACCTGATCGGAACCGTCGCCGGCCCGCACCCCTATCCGGCCATGGTGCGCGACTTCCAGTGCGTGA
>CAZZZA010000001.1:0-79633 GCA_964658455.1 uncultured Lichenihabitans sp. | reverse complement strand
GGCGGAACTCGTCCTCGCACCATTTCTCGAACCAGCGGAAGATCGGATGGAAGGTGCGCTCGGGATGACGCTCGAGCTGCCTGAAGATGGTGATATAGCGGGCGTAGCCGATCTTCTCCGACAGGTAGGTCGCGTAGAACACGAATTTCGGCTTGAAGAAGGTGTATTTCTTCTCGCGCGCCAGGAACCCCAGATCGACGCCGACGCCGAAATCCTTGAGCGTGTCGTTGATGAAGCCGGCGTGGCGGGCCTCGTCGCGGGTCATCAGCGTGAACAGGGTGCGGATGTCGGGGTTGGTGATGCGCTTCTTGATCTCGGCGTAGAGCACGCAGCCGGAGAACTCGGCGGTGACCGAACTGACCAGGAAATCGAGGAACTCGGCACGAAGATCGGGCGGCAGCGTCGACAGATCGAGATCGAACGAGTCGTCGCGGATGAAATGGCCGCGGTTGCCGTCGCTCTGCAGCTCGGCGATCAGCCCGTCCCACTCGCGGCGCACGCCGCTCACGTCGATCCTGTCCATCTTGGGAAAGTCGGTGGTGTAGAAACGCGGGCTGAGGACGGTGTTCTCCTGCGCCGACCGTGTCGCGTCGTTCGGAACGATCCGTGTGGTGACGTTCATGCTCTGACGATCCTCGGGGTTTCGGGTTCGAAGCCGACCTCGTAGAGGCTGGTGAGCGAGAAGATCGCCGTCGCCCTGGTCCAGGCGCGGCGCAGGAGCCCGGCCCTGGTCACGGTGGCGCGGCCTTCGCAGGTGATCCGGTCGCCGAACCCTACCGCGATCGGCGCGTCATGCACCAGCACGATATCGCCGGGACGGATGGCGATGCCGTCCGGCACTGCATGGGCATGGAAGCTCTCAGCGGTCTGCTCGATCTCGATGTCGCAGCGCACCACAATCGCACGAGTCACGCAGGGTGTCCCTCCCGTGCCAGGAACGGCAGGATACCGGCCATGTTGGTCGGGCCGAACCCTTCGACATCGATGCTGGTCCTGGTCGGCAGATCGGTCAAGACGAGGCGCCCGTCGGCATAGAGCGCCAGGCCGAACGGCCGGTCGGTCGCTATGCCGGCGCGGCGCCTGGTGACCATCAGCCCGTGCACCACGGCGTGCAGGAAGCCGTTCTGGTCCGCCGGCAACAGCGCGATCTGGCGCCGGCTTCGCGCGTCCAGCACCGCCAGCCGGTCCTGCGGCAGTTCGACGAACTGGATCTGCCGCGAGGCCTGCACCGGCGCCGCCGCCATCCTGACCGGGAACAGCGCGCCATGCCCGGCCGGCAGCATCGCGCCGACCATGACGATCGCCGTCAGCACGCCGATCACCACGAACGGCGCCCGCGGCGGCGCCGGACCGAGCGCCGGCAGCGCGCCGGCCGGCAGTCCGGTCAGCGGCGAGCGCCGGCTGGTCATGCGAGCACCGCGTCGTGCGGAACCGGGGCGCGCTGCTCTGCCGAAGCCGGCAGCGCCCGGGGTGCGGCAGGCGTGGGCACCGTCTGCGCGAGCGCCTCGGACAGCAGCGCCGCGACGTTGGCGGCATCCTTCAGCGCGCGCAGCATCGGCTGCGGCCTGGAGAGACGCCAGGGCCGGACATGCGGCCACAGCACGCCGTATCCGAGCTTCTGCCGGCCATGCATCGAGACCGGAATGTCGCCGCTGCCGTCACGGGCTATCCTGACCGCCGCGGAATCGACCAGCCGCAGCGGCAGGTTGATGCTCATGGTCAGCGCGATGCCGATCCGCATCACGATGCGGCGGTCGGTGAGGGTGTAGACGGTGCTGCGCGACACCAGCACCGCGAACAGCGCCAGCGCCCCCACCGCCACGCAGGCCAGCAGCGTCAGGCAGGCAAGCCCGGCAAGCGTGCGCTGCCAGTGCGACGGCGTGTAGTCGGCGACGGCGAACCAGGCCAGCATCAGGCCCAGATAGACCGCCACCTTGCGGACATGCAGCACCCGAATGGCGAGGACACGCGCATCCGGACGCCCCTGCCACAGCACCGTCTCGTCGGCGGGCAGCCGCCCCGGCAGGCCGCCGAGCTGGTCGCCGCGCCGGCTGAAGGTCGGGCGTTGCGAGAACCAGCTCACAGCACCGGCCCCAGACGCTCTGGCGTGGCATAGAGCAGACCGCCGCCGAAATAGCCCACCAGCCTGTCCTCCTCGCGAAGCGTGACTTCATCCCGGTTGGCCAGCACCGGGATGTCGGCGAAATGCACCGCCCGCAACGACCGCACCCTGACCTGCTGCCGGCGCGCATGATAGCGGACAAACGGGTCGGGGATCAGCACATGATGCTGGTCCGCCGCCACCGCGGCGTTGAGCGCGACCTCGAGGTAGCGCAGGGTGTTCTCCTCCTCGTCGATCCACAGATCGACGACGTGGCCGGCCACCACGCCGTCGAGCGCGACCACCGGCCAGCCGCGCGGATCGCGGCTCTGCGCCGCTACCCGGTAGCCGTTCGCCAGCCGCAGCGGCACCACGATGTTGTGGCCGTCGAAGGTCCGGCCCGGCACCTCGCTGCGCATCACCCAGGCGGCGGGGCCGATGCCGTCGATCAGCGGGTTGCCGGTCGGGGTCAGCGGTGCGCCGGGGAAGTCGCCGACCGGCACCGCGCCGACCAGCGGGCCGTCCGCCGGCACCGTCTGCGGCGCGAAGGCGAGCGTGCCGTCCGGCTTGATGAAGGTCTTGGCCGGCGGCACCGGTGGGAAACCCTCGATCGCACCACGCACGTGCGTCTGCTGGCCTTCGGGCAGCAGCGGGTAGCCCTCGCGCTTGCTCTCGCGCTGCAGATAGAGGATCAGCCCGGCGAAGAAGCCCCAGAACAGGTACAGGCTGACCTGGGCCACATCGATATAGCGGGTGAATGCGTCGCTCACGACAAGGATGCTCCTGGGATCAGCGTGTCCGATGCCAAGACCGCCTTGGTCGGAACGGGGGGGATTGGAAGGACCGGCCGGAAGCCGGCCAGCGGGCCGATCGCCACCAGGGTGGCGAACAGCAGCACGATTTCCGTCGCGTAGACGATGCCGTAGCCGGTCGAGGCGACGGACAGAGTGGCGCCGAGGCGGCCATGCATGGCGAGCATGCCGACCAGATCATGGGTGATGCCGCCGAGCAGGATCGCCAGACCGGCGGCGAAGGCCTGCACCGCGCCCCAGGTGCCGAGCGTCAGCCCGCCCTGCCCGTCGCGCGCCTGCTCCATCGCCGCCGACAGCGTGCCGACCACGAACAGGGCGCTGCCGGCGCCAATCAGCAGCGTGCCGAGCCCGAACAGCGCCGGCGAGGCGGTCGGTGCGGCAAAGATCAGCGCCAAGAACGCCAGGATGCCGGCCATCACGCCCAGCGAGGCCAGCCGGTAGCGATCGAAACCGCGCGCCAGCAGCAGCGCCGCGATTGCGAACCCGGCCAGCCCGCCGACCGCCAGCATCGCCGTCAGCGTGGTGGTCACCGCGACCGGCAGATGCAGCACCTGGCCGCCATAGGGCTCGAGCAGCACGTCCTGCATCGAGAACGCCATGGTGCCGAGCCCGACCGAGACCAGGCGGCGGCGGGCATGCAGCCCGGCGCCGAGGCTGCGGAATGCGGCGAGGAACGGCGTGCGCGGCTGCGCCAGACCGTGCCGCAGCGGGTCGCGCGCTTCCTGTTTCCAGACCGCGGTGAAATTGAGCAGCAGGGTCAGCAGGCCGGCGCCCTGGATCACCTGGATCAGCCGGAACTCGCTGAACGGCGCCAGCAGGCGCCCGAACAGCAGCGCGCTGCCCAGCATGCCGAGCAGCAGCATCACGCACAGCAGCGTCACGACCCGCGGCCTGGCATGCGCCGGCGCGAGATCGGTCGCCAGCGCCAGCCCCACCGTCTGCGTGGTGTGCAGCCCGGCGCCGACCAGCAGGAACGCCAGCGCCGACGCGGCCGGCCCCGCGAAAGCCGGCGCGTGCGGCGCGTCGCCGGACAGCACGATCAGCGCGAACGGCATGATCGCGAAGCCGCCGAACTGCAGCAGCGTGCCCATCCACAGATAGGGCAGACGGCGCCAGCCCAGCACCGAGCGGTGGGTGTCGGACCGGTGCCCGACGATGGCGCGGAACGGCGCCAGCACCAGCGGCAGCGAGATCATCAGCGCCACCAGCCACGCCGGCACGCCGAGTTCGACGATCATCACCCGGTTCAGCGTGCCGATCACCAGCACCAGCGCCATGCCGACCGAGACCTGGAACAGCGACAGCCGCAGCAGGCGGCCGAGCGGCAGTTCCGGCGTCGCCACGCTGGCGAACGGCAGCAGCAGGCTGCCGGAACCGCTCCAGAGGCGCGAGGCGGTGTTCGGCATGCCCGGTTTCATGCGCGGACCAACTCCTGCGCCTGGGACTTGTAGAAACCGGTATTGACCCTAAAGCGGCGACGCTCGCTCCAGCCGAACAGCGCCGGCTGTTCGGCCAGCCGGGCGGAGATGGTCTCCGCCGCGACCGGCTCGATCGCCGGGGCGCGATCGCCGCGCGGAAACAGCCGGCCGACCGCGTGCATCACCGACAGCGACGGCGTGCGCGGCGCGATCGTATACAGGATCGAGCCGGTGGCGCAGCCGGCGAACGCCGACAGCACCGCGGCGATCTCGCGCGCCGGATAATGGATCAGGCTGTCCATCGCCACCACATGGTCGAAGCGCCCGAACCGGGCGGCGTCGCGCATGTCGCCGACCTCGAAGCTGATGCGGCCGGCGATGTCGGCGGGCAGGCGGTCGCGCGCGGTCGTCAGCAGCGTGGCCGACAGATCGAGCGCCACCACCTCGGCGCCGCGCCGCGCCGCCTCGACCGAGAAGGCGCCGGTGCCGCAGCCGGCATCGAGCAGCCGGCATCCCGAGAGGTCGGGCGGCAGCCAGCCGAGCAGCGTGGCGCGCATCGCGTCGCGCCCGGCGCGCACCGTGGCGCGTATGCGCCCGACCGGCGCGTCCGAGGTCAGCTTCTCCCAGGCCTGCGCCGCGGTGCGGTCGAAATAGGTTTCGAGTTCGGCGCGGCGGGTGACGTAGCTGACCGCGCTCATCACTCGAAGCCCAGCAGGTCGAAGATGTCGCGATCCTTCATCGGCATCGCCTCGAGCGGCGCGACCCCGGCCCACAGGCTCGCTGCCAGCCGCAGATATTCGCCGCAGACCGCGTCCAGCTCCGGCGTGGAGGGCATCTCGAACAGGGTCGATTTCTGCAGGCGCGAGCGGCGGATCGCATCGAGGTCGGGGAAATGCGCCAGCATCTTCATGCCGATCGCGTCGTTGTAGCGCTGGATCTGGTCGGTATCGGCGCTGCGGTTGACGATCACGCCGCCGAGCCGGACGTCGTAGTTCCGCGATTTGGCATGGATCGCGGCGACGATCCGGTTCATCGCGAAGATCGAGTCGAAATCGTTCGCCGCCACCACCAGCGCCCGGTCGGCATGTTGCAGCGGCGCCGCGAAGCCGCCGCACACCACGTCGCCCAGCACATCGAAGATCACCACGTCGGTTTCCTCGAGCAGATGGTGCTCGCGCAGCAGCTTCACCGTCTGCCCGACCACGTAGCCGCCGCATCCGGTGCCGGCCGGCGGACCGCCCGCCTCGACGCACATCACGCCGCCATAGCCGGGGAACACGAAATCCTCGACCCGCAGCTCCTCCGGGTGGAAGTCCACCGCCTCCAGCGCGTCGATCACGGTCGGCGCCAGCCGCTTGGTCAGGGTGAAGGTCGAATCGTGCTTCGGATCGCAGCCGATCTGCAGCACCCGCTTGCCGAGCCTGGAGAACGCCACCGACAGGTTCGAAGAGGTCGTGCTCTTGCCGATCCCGCCCTTGCCGTAGATCGCGAACACCTTGGCGGTGCCGATCCGCGATTCCGGATCGAGCTTGACCTGGACGCTGCCCTCGCCGTCCTCGCAGCTGTTGCAGCCCGACGCGGCCCGCAGCTTTTTCGGTAGATCGAGAACGGTCATGCCGCAACTCCCATTGTCAGGCCTTCGAGACGATCCTCGATATCCTCGCCGGCACGGCGCAGCCGGTCGATCACCGACTCGTCCGGCGACCAGTATTTGCGCTCGTGCGCCTCGATCAGGCGGTTGGCGATCTTCAATGCCGCGGTCGGGTTGAGCGCCGCGAGCCGGGCGCGCATGGCCTCGTCGAGCAGGTAGGTCTCGGTCAGCGACTGGTAGACCCAGGGGGCGACCTGGCCGGTGGTGGCCGACCAGCCGAGCGTGTTGGTAACGTGCGCCTCGATCTGGCGCACGCCCTCGTAGCCGTGCTCCAGCAGCGCCTCGTACCATTTCGGGTTGAGCGCGCGGGTGCGGGTCTCCAGCGCCACCTGCTCGGCCAGGGTGCGCACCACCCCGTCGCCGCGCGTCTGGTCGCCGATATAGACCGACGCCGCCGCACCGCCGCGCGCGGCGCGCACCGCACGGGAGACGCCGCCCAGCGTGTCGAAATAATGGTCGACGGTGGTGACGCCGAGTTCGACCGAATCCAGATTCTGGTAGGCCACGTCGACGGTCGACAGCACGTTGCTCAGCAGCGCGTCGTGGCGGCGCGGCGTGCCGGTCACCCCGTAGGCGTAGCCCTTGCGCTTGACGAACGCCTGCGCCAGCTCGTCCTCGTCCTGCCAGCCGCCCTGGTCGACCAGCAGGTTGACGTTGGCGCCATACGTGCCGTCATCGTTGCCGAACACGCGCAGCGCCGCGTCCTCCATGCTGCCGCCATGCGCCGACAGGAACGACAGCGCGTGCTTGCGGACGTAGTTCTGCTCGACCGGCTCGTCGGCCTGCGCCGCGAGCAGGCACGCCTCGGCGATCAGCCTGGTCTGCATCGGCAGCAGGTCGCGGAAGATGCCCGACAGGGTCACCAGGACGTCGATCCTGGGCCGTCCGAGCGTCTCCAGCGGCAACAGCACCGCGCCGCACAGCCGGCCATAGGGGTCGAAGCGCGGCGCCGCGCCCAGCAGCCACAGCACCTGCGACAGCGGACCGCCCTCGGTCTTGAGATTGTCGGTCCCCCACAGCACCATCGCCACCGTCTCCGGCAGCCCGGCGCCGTCGGGATCGTGGCGCGCCAGCAGCCGTTCGGCCTGCATCATGCCTTCGCGCACCGCGAAGGCGGACGGGATCCGGAACGGGTCGAAGCCGTGCAGATTGCGCCCGGTCGGCAGCACCTCTGTGGTGCGCAGCAGGTCGCCGCCCGGCGCCGGGTGCAGATAGCCGCCATCGAGCGCATGCACGATCGCCGGCAGTTCGCTGTCCGTGGCCAGCATGCGGTCGATCTCGGCGCGCCGCACCGGATCCTCGATCGCCAGCGCGTCGAGCATGCCGGCGCGCGCCTCGGCGCCAGGCGGCGTGCCCACCACATGCAGGCCGTGCGGGATCAGCGCGTATTCGACCTCGATGATGGCCGCGACCAGAGCGTCGATTTCCGGCCACGGGCTGAGCCAGACCGGCTCTGCGGTGGCCAGGTCGACCAGCACCGCTTGCGACCGGATCAGCTCTGCCAGCATCGCGCGCTGTTCCGCCGGCGCGTCCGGCTCCAGGCCGCGCCAGCGATCCAGCGACGCCTTGAGGTCGGCCAGACCGCGATACAGGCCGGCCCGGGTCACCGGCGGCGTCAAGTAGGAGATCAGCGTTGCGCCGGCGCGACGCTTGGCCAGCGCACCCTCGGAAGGGTTGTTCGAGGCGTAGACGTAATAGTTCGGCAGGTCGCCGATCAGCCGGTCCGGCCAGCAGGCGGCGGACAGGCCGGCCTGCTTGCCGGGCATGAATTCCAGCGCGCCATGGGTTCCGAAATGCAGCACCGCATGCGCGTCGAAATCCTCGCGCAGGTAGCGGTAGAACGCCGAGAACGCATGGGTCGGCGCGAAGCCGCCCTCGAACAGCAGGCGCATCGGGTCGCCCTCGATGCCGATCGCCGGCTGGATGCCGACCAGCACGTTGCCGAACCGCGCCCCCAGCACATGGATGCTGCGGCCGTCACTGTTCTGCCGTCCCGGCGCCGGGCCCCAGCTCTTCTCGATCTCCGCCAGGTGACGCTCGCGCCGCACATGGTCGTCGGTGGCGATCCGCGCCACCACGTTGGCTTCGCTGCCATACTGCTCGGCATTGCCCTGCAGCACCGCGCGGCGCAGCGCGTCCACGTCCTTCGGCACCTCGACGGTGTAGCCGGCATCGCGCAGCGCATGCAGCGTGTTGAACAGCGATTCGAACACGGAGAGGTAGGCCGCGGTCCCGGTCGCCCCGCTGTTGGGCGGGAAGTTGAACAGCACGGTGGCGATCCGGCGCTCGGCGCGGCTCGAGCGGCGCAGCGCCACCAGCCTGGCGACCCGGCTCGCCAGCGCCGCGGCGCGTTCCGGATGGCAGACCATGTCGCGGCGCTCGACGCTGTCCTGCGAACGGCCGCCGAACGTCATCGGCCAGATCGCGCCGTCGAGTTCGGGGATCGCCACCATCATCGCCGCCTCGACGGGATTGAGCCCGCGGGCGCTGTCGCGCCATTCCTCCAGCGTCTGGAACTCGACCGGATGCGCCGCCACGTAGGGCACGTCGAGCGACGCCAGCACCGTCTCCGCGGCATGGGCGTCGTTGTAGGCGGGGCCGCCGACCAGCGAGAAACCGGTCAGCGACACCACCGCGTCGACGGTCGGCACGCCGTCCTTCTGGAAGAACCGCTCGATCGCCGGCCGCTGGTCGAGGCCGCTGGAGAAGGCGGGGATCACGGTCAGGCCGTTGCGTTCCAGGGCGGCGATCGCGCCGTCGTAATGGCCGGCGTTGCCTGCCAGCACGTAGGACCGCAGCAGCAGCACGCCGACGGTGCCGCGCCCGCCGCCGAGCAGCCCGGCCTGGCGCGGCAGATCGGCCAGGGTCTCGGTGATCCGGCTGGCGGCACGCGGATGGTAGAGCCCGACATCGGGATACTCGACCGGCGAGACGGCGCGGAGCCGGGCGGCCCCGGCCTGGTGGGCGCCGGTGGCATAGCGCCCGACCAGCAGCCGCACCATGTTGGCGAGGTTCTCCTCCGATCCCGCCAGCCAGTACTGCATGGTGAGGAAATAGGCGCGCGCGTCCTGGGCGGCGCCGGGGATAAAGCGCAGCAGCTTCGGCAGCTTGCGCAGCATCCGCATCTGCTTCTCGCCGCTGGACTGCGCGCCGCTCTTGCCACGGTTGCCGCGCAGCTTCTTGAGCATCGCCATCGCGCCGCTGGCCTCGGCGGACATGTCGAACTTGCCGAGCTTTGTCAGACGGACGATCTCGCCGCCCGCCATGCAGCAGACCATTGCATCGCAGGCTTCGCGCCTGGCCTGCAGCGCCGGCAGCACCGCGCGGATGTGGTCGTCGAGGAACAGCATGGTGGCGAGGACGATGTCGGCGCGGGCGATGTCGCGCAGGCAGGCATCGAGCGCATGCGGATCGCCGCCCCACTCGGTCGCGGCGTGGACCACGATCTCCAGGCCGGGGATCTCGGCGCGCAGGCTGCCCTCCGCCCGGGTCGCGGCGCTGGACAGGTGACTGTCCATGGTCACGATCACGAACCGCATCGGCGCTGTTTCAGCGTGCATAATGGGCCTTTGCATCATAGAGCGTCTCGATGCTGATGGTGACGAGCCCGCGTTCGCGGGCGAAGCGCTCGGTGTTCCGTCTGGCCTTGCCGCGGACGAAGAACGGGATCCGCGACAGTTCGCGCTCGGCGTCGCTGTCCCAGACATGCGCGCCGTCGGCCGTGATCTCCGCGACCGGCGCCGCCACCGGTTCGGCGACCGGCTCGGCGGCCGGCGCCGCGTGCCCGGCGCCGAGATGCGACGGCGCCGCCTGGTCGGAGAATTCGAAATCCTCGCGGAACAGCCCGAGCAGATGCTCCTCGAGACCCATCATCAGCGGATGGATCCAGCTGTCGAACAGGACGTTCGCGCCCTCGAAGCCCATCTGCGGCGAGTGCCGGGCCGGGAAATCCTGCACATGCACCGGCGCCGAGATCACCGCGCAGGGAATGCCCAGGCGCTTGGCGATGTGGCGCTCCATCTGCGTGCCGAGCACCAGCTCGGCCTGCGAGGCGGCGATCGCCGCCTCGACATCGAGGTAGTCGTCGGTGATCAGCGCCTCGAGATCGTATCTGCGGGCCGCGTCGCGCACGGCGCGCGCCTGCTCGCGGCTGTAGCTGCCGAGCCCGACCAGGGTGAAGCCCAGCTCCTCGGTAGCGACCCTGGCGGCGGCGATCGCGTGCGTCGCGTCGCCGAAGATGAAGACCCGCTTGCCGGTCAGGTAGGTCGAGTCGACCGACCGCGAATACCAGGGCAGGTTCGACGGCGCGCCGGCAAGCGCCGTGGCGGGATCGATACCGGCCAGACCCGCGACCTCGAGCACGAAATCCCGGGTGGCGCCGACGCCGATCGGCACCGTGCGCGTCGCGCGCTGCCCGAAACGGCGCTCGAGCAGCTGCGCCGCCGGACCGGCGGTCTCCGGATACAGCATTACGTTGAAATCCGCCTGCGCCAGCCTGGCGAGATCCGCCGGCGTCGCATCCAGCGGCGCCACCACGTTGACCGCGATCCCGAGCGTGGCCAGCAGGGCGCGTATCTCGCGGACATCGTCGCGATGGCGAAAGCCGAGCGCGGTGGGACCGAGAATGTTGCAGGACGGGGCCGCATGCTCCGCGCGCGCCGGCTTCTGCTCGCCGCAGAAGGTGCGGACCAGCTGGTAGAAGGTCTCTGCCGCGCCCCAGTTCTCCTTGCGCTGGTAGGCCGGCAGCTCGAGCGCCACGACCGGCACCGGCAGCCCCAGCGCCCTTGCCAGCCCGCCAGGGTCGTCCTGGATCAGTTCGGCGGTGCAGGAGGCGCCGACCAGCAGCGCCTCGGGCTTGAACCGTTCGAAGGCGTCGCGCGCCGCCTCCTTGAACAGGGTCGCGGTGTCGCCGCCGAGGTCACGGGCCTGGAAGGTGGTGTAGGTGACCGGCGGCCGCCGGTCGCGCCGCTCGATCATGGTGAAGAGCAGATCGGCGTAGGTGTCGCCCTGCGGCGCGTGCAGCACGTAATGCACATTCCGCATCGCCGTCGCCACGCGCATCGCCCCGACATGCGGCGGCCCCTCGTAGGTCCAGAGCGTCAGCTTCATCTCAGACCGCCAGCCTGGTGCGGCGATCGAGCGGCCGCGCGAACAAGGCCGCGAGGTCCGCCGCCTGCTCGTAGCCCTGGATCGGCGTGAACAGCAGCTCGATCGACCATTTGGTGGTCATGCCTTCCGCTTCGAGGGGATTGGCGAGACCGAGCCCGCAGACGGTGATGTCCGGCCGCTCGGCGCGGCAGCGGTCGAGCTGCCGATCGACATGCTGGCCCTCGGTGATCGCCAGATCCGCCGGCAGCAGCGCCAGCTCCGGCTGCATCGAGACGCGGTGCAGGAACGGGGTGCCGACCTCGGTCAGCACCATGCCCAGTTCGCGCTGCAGGAACCGCGCCAGCGGCAGTTCGAGCTGCGAGTCGGGGAAGAAGAACACCCGCTTGCCGGCGAGCTGCGCCCGGTGCCCGGCCAGCGCCAGCGTCGCGCGCGCGGCACCCGGCGCGGTGACCTGTCGCACCAGGGCGGGATCGATGCCGAAATGCCGCGCCGCGGCGGCGAGCCACAGGCTGGTGCCCTCGGCGCCGAGCGGGAACGGCGCCGACAGGCGGGTGCAGCCGCGCGATTCCAGCGCCAGCGCGGTCTGGTGCAGGAACGGCTGCGCGCACAGGAAGGCGGTGTTGGGGCCTACCGCCGGCAGGTCGGCGGCGCGCGACGGCGGCAGGAAATCGACGGTCTCGATGCCGAGGCCGGCGAACAGGCGGCGGAACTGCGCCTCGACGACATCGGCCAGCACCCCCACCACCAGCAGCGACGGCGCATCGCTGCGCGGCAGTTCGGGCACCAGGGCCTCGAGGCAGCGATCCTCGCCCTCGGTGAAGGTGGTCTCGATGCCGCTGCCTGAATAGTTCAGCACCCGGACATTGGGCGCGAACCGGCGCGACAGCCGGGCGGCGGCGCGGGACAGGTCGAGCTTGATCACCTCGGACGGGCAGGATCCGACCAGGAACAGCAGCCTGATGTCCGGGCGGCGCGCCAGCAGCCTGTCGACCACCAGATCGAGTTCGTCGTTCGGGTCGGCGCGTCCGGCAAGGTCGCGCTCCTCGATGATGGCGGTGGCGAAGCGCGGCTCGGCGAAGATCATCACCCCGGCGGCGGATTGCAGCAGATGGGCGCAGGTGCGCGAGCCGACCACCAGGAAGAACGCGTCCTGGATGCGGCGGTGCAGCCAGACGATCCCGGTCAGCCCGCAGAACACCGCGCGCTGCCCGTTCTCGCGCAGCACCGGCTGCGGAATGGCAGGCGCGATCGCGTTCATCGGGCGGGATCCAGCCCGGCGAAGCCCGGCAGCACCGGATCGAGCCGGGCGCGGCGCAGCTTGAGCACGAACTGGGCGGCGTTGAGCACGTAGGCGGCGTAGGCGGCCAGCGCCAGCAGCATCAGCGGCCTGGCGTCGAGCAGCCCGAACCACAGCGCCAGCAGGTAGGCGGTGTGCAGCGCGATCACCAGCATGCTGACCGCGTCCTCCCAGAAGAAGGCCGGCGCGAACAGGTAGCGGCCGAACACCTCGTGCTCCCAGATCGCGCCGGTGATCATGATGGTGTAGAGCGCCGCCACCTTCACCACGACCGACAGGGCGGCGGCGTGCAGCCCGGTTCCCCAGACCAGGTAGCGCAGCACCAGGATCAGGCTGACGAAGAAGATCAGGAACTGCACCGGCGCCAGGATGCCCTGCACCAGGGTCCAGGCGGATCGATCGCGGCGCGCCCGCTCGGTAGGCGTGTACAGGGATGCCGTGGGATGTGCTTTCGGCATCACACGCTCCTCTCTGGCCCGGCAAAAGGCCGGGCGACCGCGACATCGGTGGATCGAGACTGGCAATCAGGTCCGACTCGTCCGACAGTTCCGAGTGGCAGGCCCGGCAAGCGGCCACGCCGTCTCGATAGGTCACGCTAGGCTGCGGCAAACCAGAGTGTCAAGCAAACAAGACGTAAACCTTGCTTGACAGATATGCCCGGCCTCGCAATTCTCGGGGTAGCAGGGATGAGGGTCATGAGCGGCATCCAGCAGATCGCGATGGTGCAGCCGGAAGGGTCGATCGTGAACGCTGGTGGCCACGGCCATGCGGCGGGCGGCGACAAGCCGGACTGGCCCGAGCTGCAGACCGACCGCCCGTCGCAGCGGACGCCGGCGCCCGCCTCGCTGCTGAAGGAAGCCATCGAGCACGCGATCGTGCCGCACCTGCTGACGCTGCACGCCAACGGCGCCCGCGATCCCGCGCCGATGCAGGCGCAGGACCCCTCGCCGCTCGCCTTCGCATTCGCGCGCGAGGCGGCTGGACGCCATCCCGAGCAGATGTTCGCCCATCTCGAGAGCCTGCTGGAGAGCGGCGCCCGGCCGGACCGGGTCTGTCTCGAGGTGCTGGCGCCGGCGGCGCGTCATCTCGGCGACCTCTGGGTCCAGGACCGTTACGATTTCGTCGCCGTGACGATCGGCGTGATGCAGCTGCAGCAGGCGATGCTGCACCTGATGCCGCGCGATCCGCTGCGCCCACCGGCGGCGCGCCCGGCCTCGATCCTGATCGTCACCGTGCCCGGCAACCAGCACACGTTCGGGCTGGCGATGGCCGCCGATTTCTTCCGTCGCGCCGGCTGGTCGGTGACGAGCGGATCGCCCGCGCGGCTGGAGGCGCTGCGCCATCGCGTACGCACCCAGTCCTTCGACGCGATCGGCTTCTCGGTGAGCTGCGAGGTCCAGATCGAGATGCTGGCGCGCTCGATCGCCGCGGTGCGGGAGGCGTCGCGCAACCGGCGCATCGTCACCGTGATCGGCGGCCCGCTGTTCATGGACGATCCGCGGCTGGCGCTGCAGTTCGGCGCCGACATGGTGGCGACCGACGGCGCGCAGGCGCCGCATCAACTGGCCTTGTTGTTACCTGATCTGGAGGTTGGGCTCAAAGCCGTTTCATCCCTCGCACGAGGACAACCGGCATGACGGCATCGGGAGAACATCATCAACGTGATAGACGCGCCGCCCTCGCTTCCGGACAAGACGTTCGGCGCACTCGACCCGGCCACAATGAAAAAGATCGTTCTGACCGCTGCTGATGTCGCGGTCGTTGTGGACGGGTCCGGTGTGGTACGCGACGTCGCTTTCAGATCGAGCGACCTTCGCGACGAGATCGCCGATACAAGCGACTGGCTCGGGCGTCATTGGCGCAGCGCCGTGACGGTGGAGAGCCGCCCGAAGCTCGACGCGATGCTCGACGATGCGCTGGCCGAACGGCCGATGCGCTGGCGCCACCTCAACCATCCAACCCACCATGGCGACGACGTGCCGATCTCCTATTCCGCGGTGCCGATCGGCGGCGACGATTCCGTCATCGTGCTCGGCCGCGACATGCGCTCGACCGCCGCCCTGCAGCAGCGGCTGATCGAGGCGCAGCAGAGCCTGGAGCGCGACTACAACACGCTGCGCCAGACCGAGGCCCGCTACCGCGCCCTGTTCGAGACCGCGCAGGACGGGATCGCCATGCTCGACGCGCAGACCATGCGGCCGGTGGCCCTCAATCCCGCCGCCAGGATGATCCTCGGGCGCGAGGCGAAACGCGCTTCCAGCCGCCCGTTCCACGAGTGTTTCGAACCGGCCAGCCGCGCCGCGGTCGCCGACGCGCTCGCCACCGCGCGCGGCACCTACCGCAGCGAGACCATCGAGGCGGCGCTGTGCGGACGCCAGCTCAGCGTGGCGATCTCGGTGCTGCGCGAGGATGACGGCCTGTTCCTGCTGGTCAGGATGTCGCCGGACGCGCCGCCTCCCGCCGGCCAGTCCGACGACGGCGCGGTGCTGCCGGCGCTGATCGGCCACATGCCGGACGCGATGGCGCTCACCGATGCCGATGGCGACATCGTCTCGGTCAACCAGGCGTTCCGGACCCTGGCCGGGCTGCCGGCGACGCAGCCGGTGGCGACCGAACCGCTGGGGCGCTGGATCGGCCATGACGGCGTCGATCTCGGGGTGCTGATCGCCAACCTGCGCCAGCGCGGCACCGTCAAGCTGTTCGCGAGCGTCGCCCGCACCGAGCAGGGCGCCACCACCGACGTCGAGATCTCCGCCAGCGTGCGCCCAGACGGCCAGCCGGGCTATGCGTTCTACATCCGCGATGTCGCCCGCCGCCCGGGCGGCGACCGCGGCCTCGGGCGCGGCATGACGCATTCCGCGGACAAGATGAGCGCCCTGATCGGCCGGGTGCCGCTCAAGGAGCTGGTGCGCGAATCCACCGATGCGATCGAGCGACTCTGCATCGAGTCGGCGCTGGAGATGACCGGCAACAACCGGGCCTCGGCGGCCGAGATGCTGGGCGTCAGCCGGCAGAGCCTCTACGTCAAGCTCAGGCGCTACGGGCTCGGCGACGGCGACGAGGACGGCGCGTCGTGACCGCCCTGGTGCAGGGCCGCGACCGCATCGCCGCCTCGGCGGTGCTGGAGCTGCTCAAGCCGATCACCTGGTTCGCACCGATGTGGGCGTTCGGCTGCGGCGTGCTGTCGGCGGCACGGCCGCTCGGCGCCGTCTGGCCGGTGGCGATCGTCGGCATGGTGCTGGCCGGACCGCTGATGTGCGGCGCCAGCCAGGCGATCAACGACTGGTTCGACCGTGACGTCGACGCCATCAACGAGCCGCAACGGCCGATCCCGTCCGGACGCATTCCCGGCCTCTGGGGCCTGCGGATCGCCGCGGCCTGGATGGTGCTGGCGATGGCGGTGGCGTGCGCGCTCGGGCCCTGGGTCTGGGTGACGGCGCTGCTGGGCATGGTGCTGGCCTGGATCTACAGCGCCCCGCCGCTGCGTCTGAAGGGCAATGGCTGGTGGGGCAACCTGGCGGTCGGCGTGTCGTACGAGGGGATGCCCTGGTTCGCCGGCGCCGCGGTCGCCGCCGGCAGCCTGCCCTCGTCGCGGGTGCTGGCGCTGGCGCTGCTCTACAGCATCGCCACCCACGGCATCATGACGCTCAACGATTTCAAGTCCGTCGAGGGCGACAGGCGCAGCGGCGTGCGGTCGCTGCCGGCGCGCCTGGGCGTCGGACCGGCCTGCCGGCTGGCCTGCGCGGTGATGCTGGCGCCGCAGCTCGGCGTGATCGGCCTGCTGCTGTGGTGGCGGCTGCCGGTCCATGCCGGGATCATCGCGCTGCTGGTGCTGGCGCAGCTGGCGCTGATGCCGCGCCTGCTGCGCGACCCGAGGCGCGAGGCGATCCGCTACAACGCCACCGGCACCTCGGCGCTGGTGCTGGGCATGCTGGTCGCGGCGCTGGCGCTGCGGGTGGCGTCGTGAGCCGCGGCGCGGCCGGGGCGGCGCTCGGCTGGGGCGGCATCCTGCGGCTCGGCCTGGTGCAGGCGATGCTGGGCGCGGTGGTGGTGCTGGTCACGGTGACGATGAACCGGGTGATGGTGGTCGAACTCGGCCTGCCGGCGCTGCTGCCGGCCGCGCTGGTGGCGCTGCATTACGCGGTGCAGGTGATCCGGCCGGCGATGGGCCACGGCTCCGACCAGGGCGGGAGGCGCACCGGCTGGATCGTCGGCGGCATGGTGCTGCTCGGCGCCGGGGCGCTGCTGGCGGCACAGGCGATCGGCCTGCTCGGCGGGTCGGCGCGCGCGGCCGGCATCGCCCTGGCGCTCCTGGCCTATGCGGTGATCGGCATCGGCGTCGGCACCAGCGGCACCGCGCTGCTGGCGCTGCTGTCGGCGCAGGTCGCGCCGTCGCGCCGGCCGGCCGCGGCATCGACGGTCTGGATCATGATGATCGCCGGCATCGCCGTCACCGCCGGCCTCTCCGGCCAGGCGCTGCGGCCGTTCTCGCTGCACCGGCTGACCCTGGTGACCGGCGGCGTGGCGGGGCTCGCGGTGCTGGTGACGCTGCTGGCGACCGCCGGCCTGGAGCGCGACGGCGCCGTCCCGGCCGAGGCCGTCGCCCGGGTGAGCCTGGCCACGGCGCTGCGGCAGGTGTGGCGCGATCGCCAGGCCAGACGATTCACCGGCTTCGTGGCGATCTCGATGCTGGCCTACAGCGCCGAGGAGATCCTGCTCGAGCCGTTCGCGGGCGCGGTGTTCGCGATGGCGCCGGGACAGAGCGCGCAGCTCACCGGCCTGCAGCATGGCGGCGCGCTGCTCGGCATGCTGGCGGTGGCGGTCGGCGCCGGGCGCGGCCTCGCCCCTTCGCTGCGGCACTGGACGCTGGGCGGCTGCGCCGCCTCGGCGCTGGCGCTGGCGCTGCTGGCGGTCTCCGGCCTGATCCATGCGCCGTTGCTGCTCCTGGCCGCGGCGGCCGGGCTCGGCCTGGGCAACGGCGTGTTCGCTGTGGCGGCGATTGGGGCGATGATGCAGATGGCCGGCGCGCGTCGCGGCGGGGTCAGGATCGGCCTGTGGGGCGCGGCGCAGGCGCTGGCGTTCGCGGCCGGCGGACTTGGCGGCGCCGGCGCGATCCAGGCCGCCCGCGCGGTGCTGCCGCTGCCGGCGCAGGCCTACGCGGTGGTGCTGGTGATCGAAGCGGGCCTGTTCCTGCTGGCGGCGATCCAGGCCGCCAGGGTGTTCGGCATCGAACCGGCCGGCCGGCCCGTGACGCTTCCAGGTGGCATGATCGGAGACAGTCCATGAACGTGCCTTCGGATTTCGACGTCGTCGTGGTCGGCGGCGGCCCGGCCGGTGCGACCGCCGCCCACGATCTGGCGCGTGGCGGTCGCTCGGTGCTGCTGCTTGACAAGGCCGGCCGGATCAAGCCGTGCGGCGGGGCGATCCCGCCGGCGGCGATCACCGAGTTCGAGATCCCGGATTCGATGCTGGTCGCGCACATCACCGCGGCGCGGATCGTCGCGCCGTCGGCCAGGATCGCGCACATGCCGATCCGCGCCGGCGGGTTTGTCGGCATGGTGGATCGCGAGGGTTTCGACGAATGGCTGCGCGAGCGGGCCGCCGCGGCCGGCGCCGCCCGCCGCCGCGGCACCTTCCTGCGCAGCACCGCGCATGCGGACGGCACCGCGACCGTTTCCTACACCGACGCGCAGGGCGGCGAGGTCGCGGTCAGGACCCGGGTGGTGATCGGGGCCGACGGCGCCAAGTCCCAGGTGGCGCTGCAGAGCGTCAAGGGCGCGGCCGGGATGCCCTACGTGTTCGCGTTCCACGAGATCGTGCGCTCGCCGGAACGCGCCCCCGGCAGCGAGGATGCCAACGCGTGCGACGTCTACTACAGCAGCGCGCATTCGCCGGATTTCTACGGCTGGGTGTTTCCGCACGGCCCGACCACCAGCGTCGGGCTCGGCAGCGCGCAAAAGGGCTTCGGCCAGCGCAAGGCGCTCGCGGCACTGCGCCGCACCGCCGGGCTCGAGCATGCGACGACGATCCGCCGCGAGGGCGCGCCGATCCCGATGAAGCCGCTGCGACGCTGGGACGATGGCCGCAACGTGGTGCTGGCCGGCGATGCGGCGGGCGTGGTGGCGCCGGCCTCCGGCGAGGGCATCTACTACGCCATGACCGGCGGGCGGCTGGCAGCACAGGCCGCCGACCGCTTCTGCCGGACCGGCGACGTCCGCGCGCTGCGCCTGGCGCGCAAGCGTTTCATGCGATCGCACGGGCAGGTGTTCAGGATCCTGTCGATCATGCAGCGCTTCTGGTATGCAACCGACGGCCGGCGCGAGCGCTTCTGCAGTATCTGCCGCGATCCCGACGTGCAGGATCTGACCTGGGCGGCCTACATGACCAAGCAACTGGTGCGGGCCAAGCCGGCGGCGCACATGCGCATCTTCTTCAAGAACGTGGCGCATCTCTCGGGCCTGATTTCCGCCTGATGCTCGACTTCCTCCAGCGTCCGGTCGTGGTCGCCGCCGTCTGCGTGCTGGCGGTGCTGGGGATCGGCGGTGCGCTGACGCGGATCGGCCCGTGGTATTTCGCCCTGCGCAAGCCGAGCTGGCAGCCGCCGGGCTGGGTGTTCGCCCCGGTCTGGAGCACGATCGGCGCGCTGACGGTGTGGGCCGTGGTAGCGGTCTGGCCGCATCTGACCGCGCCCGGCAGCCGGACCACGCTGATCGCGCTGTTCGCGGTCAACGCGCTGTTCAACATCGCCTGGAGCTGGCTGTTCTTCACCGCGAAACGCCCGGACTGGGCGATGGTCGAGGTGTTCGGCCTGTGGCTGTCGGTGGCGGCGCTGGTGGTGGCGCTGTGGCCATACTCGACGCTGGCGGCCTGCCTGCTGCTCCCCTATCTGCTGTGGGTGACGATCGCCGCCTTCCTCAATCTGGCGATCGTGCGGCTGAACCGGCCGTTCGGCGCCACCGCCCGCACCGCCTGAACGCGAGACCGCCCGATGCTGAGCTACGTCCTGGTCGCGATCGGCGGCGCGATCGGCAGCGTGCTGCGGGCCTGGGTCGGCAACGTCATGGTCGCGCTGACCGGGCCGGCCTTTCCCTGGGGTACGCTGCTGATCAACGTGGTCGGCTCGTTCGTGATCGGCTGCTTCGCCGTGCTTACCGCCGCCGACAGCCGCTTCGCCGCCCCGGCGGAGCTGCGCACCTTCGTGATGGTCGGTCTTTGCGGCGGCTTCACCACCTTCTCCGCCTTCAGCCTGCAGACGCTGGACCTGGCCCGCGACGGTCGCGTCGGGCAGGCGCTGGGCAACGTCGTGCTGTCGGTGGCGCTCTGCCTGGCTGGCGTCGCCGCCGGCGCGCTGCTGGCGACGTCGCTGCGCGGGCCGCCCACGGTCGCGGCGGCGCTGCCGTCCGGCCGCGACCACGGCTGACGGCAACGCCGTGAACCGGGACGGCACGCCGCTGCTCCGGCTGGCGCCGCTGCTGGCGACGATGGCGCTCGGCTTCCTGACCGTCAGCCTGCCGCTGCCCGCCATGCCGCTGCACGTGCGCGATACGCTCGGGTTCAACACCGCGGTGGCCGGGCTGGTGGTGGGTATCCAGTCGCTGGCGACGGTGCTGACCCGCATTCCCGCCGGCCGCCTGGTCGACGCCTACGGGCCGAAACCGGCGGTGCTCTCTGGCCTGTGCGCCTGTTCGGGCGCGGGATGGTGCTACCTCGCCTCCGGACTGCCCGGCGCCGGGGCGACGGCGTCGCTGCTGGTGCTGATCGCCGGGCGTCTGGTGCTCGGCGTGGGCGAGAGCCTGCTGATCACCGGCATCCTGAGCTGGGCCATCGTCCGCGCCGGCCCGGGCCGCACCGGGGCGGCGATGTCGTGGAACGGCATGGCGCAGTACGCGGCGCTGGCGCTCGGCGCGCCGTGCGGCTTCGCCCTCTACAGGCAGGCCGGGTTCGAGACGCTGGCGCTGGCGACCGCGCTGGTGCCGCTCTGCGCGCTGCTGCCGGTGACGCCGCTGCGCGCGGTGCGGCCGCCGGCGGCGCAGCGTGTGTCGCTGTCCGAGGTCGTCGGCCATGTCTGGCATCCCGGCACCGGCCTGATGCTGGGCGGCATCGGCTTCGCGGCGGTCTCGGCGTTCGCCTCGCTCGATTTCGCGAAGCTGCACTGGCCCGGGGCCGGCTTCGCGCTGTTCGCCTATGGCGGCGGCTTCGTCGCGGTCCGCATCCTGGCCGGCGGCCTGCCGGACCGGGCCGGCGGCAGGCGGGTGGCGGCGGTCTCGCTCATGGTGGAGGCGGTGGGCCAGCTGCTGCTGTGGCTGGCGCCGGTGCCGGCAGTGGCGCTGCTCGGCGCCGGCCTGACCGGGGCCGGGTGTTCGCTGCTGTTCCCGGCGTTCGGCATCGAGGCGTTCCGACAGGTGCCGCCGCACGCGCGCGGCCTCGCGGTGGCGAGCTTCGCCGCGTTCCAGGACGTCGCGATCGGTCTCACCGGGCCGCTGCTGGGCACGGTGGCGGCGCTGTCCCGTCCGGCGCTGGTGTTCGCGATCGGCGCCCTGGCGGCCGGCGCCGGGATCGTGGTCGCCTTGCGGCTGCGGCCGGCCTGAGCCGGCGCCGCGACACGGAGGGCGGGGGGACAGGCACGATGACGACAGGCAGCGCGGCAACCGGCACGCGCCTGGATGGCGTGACCGAGCGGGCGAAGCGGGCCGGCTTCCGGCCACGATCGCTGGATGCGGTGAATTTCCTGCTCGCCGACGTGCGTGGCGCGCTCGGGCCCTACCTCAACGTGTTCCTGATCACCGAGCAGCATTGGAGCCAGACCGAGGTCGGCTGGGTGACCACGGTCAGCGGGCTGCTCGGGCTGCTGGCGCAGACGCCGGCAGGGGCGGCGATCGACGCCACCCGCCGCAAGCGCGGCGCCGTGGTGCTGGCGCTGATGGTGGTCGGCCTCGGCGCGGCGGTGATCTTTGCCGTCCCGCGTTTCTGGCCAGTGCTGATCGCCAACACCGGCATCGCCGTCGTCGGCGACGTGTTCGGACCGGCGGTCGCCGCGGTGACGCTCGGCCTCTACACGCGGGCGCGCCTGGCCCGCCAGATGGGGCGCAACGCCGCGTTCGACCATGCCGGCAACGTCGCGATCGCCACCGTGGCCGGCGCGGTCGGCTATGTGTTCGCGCAACGCGCGGTGTTCCTGATGGTGCCGGTGTTCGCGGCCCTGGCCTCGATCGCGATGCTCTCGATCCCGGCGGGCGCGATCGACCAGGACCGTGCACGCGGACTGGGCGCCGGCGACGCCGCGGGCCAGGACGCCGACGCGACCGGCACGCAGGCGCCGTCCGCCTACCGGTCGCTGCTGCGCTCGCGGCCGCTGATCGTCTTTGCCCTGTGCGCGATGCTGTTCCATTTCGCCAACGCGCCGCTGCTGCCGCTGGTGGGACAGAAGCTGGCGCAGTCGCACCCGGCCTGGGCGACGGCGATGATGTCGTCCTGCATCATCGCGGCCCAGCTCATCATGCTGCCGGTGGCGCTCGCCGTCGGCCGCACCGCGGAACGGTTCGGTCGCAAGCCGATCCTGCTGCTCGGCTTCGCGGTGCTGCCGGTGCGAGCCGTGCTCTACACCTTTTCCGACAGCGCGCCATGGCTGATCGCCGTGCAACTGCTGGACGGCGTCGGTGCCGGCATCTTCGGCGCGATCACGCCCCTGATCATCGCCGACCTGATGCTCGGCACCGGCCGCTTCAACCTGGCCCAGGGCGCGGTGGCGACCGTCCAGGGCATCGGCGCGTCGCTGAGCGGCCTGGCCGCCGGCATCATCGTCGACCATTTCGGCTACCCGGCCGCGTTCCTGACATCGGGCGGGGCAGCCTACTGCGCGCTGGCGGCGCTGTTCCTCGCCATGCCGGAGACGGCGCCGGGGCACGAGATCGGCGGGTCCGGGTAGGGCCGGGGGGGGGGGGGTTGGAACGCCGACAAGCTGTTGGTTGGGACGCTTCGGCGGCTGGCTTGGCAGGGACCGGAAATTGGAGCGGGCGAAGGGATTCGAACCCTCGACCCCAACCTTGGCAAGGTTGTGCTCTACCCCTGAGCTACGCCCGCGCTCCCGTGCGTTGGCGGGCTTCTACGGCGGTTCGGCGGGGAGTGCAAGAGGCGGTTTTCCGGGCGCGTGCAACCGTCGGGCGCTTGCACCGGGGCCGGGGGACGCCGACATTGATGCCACGAGTGAGACGGCTGCCGCCGGACGCAGACGCGGGAACCACCTTCCATGGATTACATCATCGGCCAGAATCGCGGCGACACGCAGGGCCGGGCCACCGGCCCGCAGGCCGGGGCGTCCGCCCTGGAGGCGGACGCGGCCATCATCATCGACGGCGACCAGACCAGCTTCATGGCCGACGTGATCGAGGCCAGCCGGCAGATCCCGGTGCTGGTGGATTTCTGGGCGACCTGGTGCCAGCCCTGCAAGACGCTGACCCCGACACTGGAGAAGGTCACCCGGGCCGCCGGCGGCCGCATCCGGCTGGTCAAGATCGACATCGACGCCAACCGCGCCCTGGTGTCACAGCTGGCGCAGGTCGGGTTGCCGGTGCAGTCGGTGCCGACCGTGGCGGCGTTCTGGCAGGGCCAGATCCTCGACATGTTCCAGGGTGCCTTGCCGGAGAGCGAGATCAAGCGCTTCGTCGAGGCGCTGCTCAAGCAGGCCGGGGGCAGCATGCCATCCGCCGACCTGCTCGCCGAGGCCCGCGCCGCGATCGAGGAGGGGCGCACGGAGGAAGGCGCCGCCCTGTTCTCGGCACTGCTCGAACAGGATCCGGAGAGCCCGGAAGGCTGGGGCGGCCTGGCCCGCGCGCTGCTGGCGCTGGGCGAGGAAGACCAGGCGCTGGCGGTGCTCGACCAGGCGCCGGCCAAGCTCGCCGAGCATGTCGAGATCACCGGCGCCCGCGCCGCGCTGACCCTCGCCGCCGAGGGACGCAAGGTCGCCGACGCGCTGGGCGGGATCCAGGACCGGCTCGCCGCCGATCCCAACGACCACGCGGCGCGCTACGAACTCGCCACCGGCCTCAATGCGCTGGGCCGGCGCACCGAAGCCGCCGACGCCCTGCTCGAGATCCTGAGGCGCGACCGCTCGTGGAACGAGGGGGCGGCGCGGCTGCAGCTGATCCGGTTCTTCGAGGCCTGGGGGTTCGACGACCCGGCCACCCTGGCCGGACGGCGTCGCATGTCGGCCCTGTTGTTCAGCTAGCGGCCAGGGAACGGGTTCGCAGGGGGAACGCACGCATGGCAAGCCGCTTCGTTCGCAGGGTGCCACGGCTGCGCGATCTGCGGATCGCAGCACTGCCGGCCGAGCTGCCGGTGTTCCCGCTGCCGGGCGCGCTGCTTCTGCCGCGCGGCAAGCTGCCGCTCAACATCTTCGAGCCGCGCTACCAGGCGCTGGTGGAGGACGTGCTCGCCGGCAACCGGCTGCTCGGCATGATCCAGCCCAGCGACGCGCCGCCCGGCCTCGATCTCGACCCGGAGGCGGTCGAGGAGGCGGTCCAGGATGACAGCTCGCCCAGCCTGTTCGCGGTCGGCTGCGTGGGTCGGCTGACCGCGTTCTCCGAGCGCGAGGACGGCACCAGCAGCCTGACCCTGACCGGTATCGCGCGGTTCCGCGTGGTCTCGGAGATCGCCAGCGACACCCCCTATCGCCGCCTGTCGGTCTCCTATGCCGGGTTCGAGCAGGATCTGGCCGCGGTGGACGAGGTGGCGTTCGACCGCGCGGCGCTGGTCGGCGCGCTGCGGCGCTATTTCCACCATCGCGGCTTCGAGGCGCGCTGGGACGCGATCGACCAGATGGACGACGAGACCCTGCTGACCACGCTGAGCATGATCTGCCCGTTCCCGCCGGCGGAGAAGCAGGCGCTGCTGGAGGCGCCGACCCTGCCCGATCGCGCCAGGACGTTGCGGGCGCTGCTCGAGATGGCCGAGCACGAAACCGACGAGGACGGCCAGCGCGCGGTATGATCCCGGCGCTGCGTGTGCGAGAGGAAGAGATGACCGACCCGACATCGCCTGTTGAACCGGCACGGCCGACCGCGATCGATCCGCGCCTGCTCGAGATACTGGTCTGCCCGCTGACCAAGGGGCCGTTGCGCTACGACCGCGAGGCCGGCGAGCTGATCAGCCAGAAGGCCGGGCTGGCGTTCCCGGTCCGCGACGGCATCCCGATCATGCTCCCCGACGAGGCGCGTTCGCTCGAAGGGTAGAAGCGCGGCAGCACGCCGCTGCCGCGCCCAGGGCTAGTTGCGGGTCTTGTCGACCAGCCGGTTCTTGCCGATCCAGGGCATCATCGCCCGCAGCTTCTCGCCGACCTGCTCGATCTGGTGGTCGTTGACGCGGGCGCGCGTCGCCTTGAAGCCGACCTGGCCGACCTTGTTCTCCAGCAGCCAGTTGCGGGTGAAGGTGCCGTTCTGGATGTCGGTCAGCACCCGCTTCATCTCCGCCTTGGTCTCCGCGGTGACGATGCGCGGGCCGGTGACGTATTCGCCGTATTCTGCGGTGTTGCTGATCGAGTAGTTCATGTTGGCGATGCCGCCCTCGTAGATCAGGTCGACGATCAGCTTCACCTCGTGCAGGCACTCGAAATACGCCATCTCCGGCGCGTAGCCGCCCTCGACCAGCGTCTCGAAGCCGGCGCGGATCAGCTCGACCAGGCCGCCGCACAGCACCGCCTGCTCGCCGAACAGATCGGTCTCGCACTCCTCCTTGAAGCTGGTCTCGATGATGCCGGCCCGACCGCCGCCGACCGCGCTGGCATAGGAGAGCGCGATCTCCAGCGCGTTGCCGGACGGGTTCTGCGCCACCGCCACCAGGCACGGCACCCCGCCGCCGCGCTGGTATTCGGAGCGGACGGTATGGCCCGGGCCCTTCGGCGCGATCATGAACACGTCCAGGTCGGGACGCGGCTCGATCACCCGGAAATGCACCGCGAGCCCGTGCGCGAACGCGATCGCGGCGCCCTGCCTGAGGTTGGGGTGCAGGTGCTCGGCATACAGGTCGCCCTGCAGCTCGTCGGGCGTCAGCACCATCACCACGTCGGCCCAGGCCGCGGCCTCGGACGGGCCCATCACCTTGATCCCCGCCGCCTCGGCCTTGGCGATGCCGGCGGAGCCGGGACGCAGCCCGACCACGAGGTCGGTGACGCCGCTATCCTTGAGGTTGTTGGCATGGGCATGGCCCTGGCTGCCGTAGCCGATGATGGCGACCTTCTTGCCCTTGATCAGGTTCACGTCGGCATCGCGGTCGTAGTACACGCGCATCGCAGTCTCTCCTTGCAATCGATCCGTTCGGTCAGATGGTGCGGGTGCCGCGGGCGATCGCCGCCACGCCGGTCCGCGAGATCTCGACCAGTCCAAGAGGCCGCATCAGCTCGATGAAGGCCTCAATCTTTTCACTCGCCCCGGTCAGTTCGAACACGAAGCTGCCGATCGTGGTATCGACCGCCCGGGCCCGGAACGTCTCGGCGATCCGCAGCGCCTCGGAGCGCTGTTCACCGGTGGACACCACCTTGATCAGCGCCATCTCGCGGGCGACGTGCGGCCCGAGCTGGGTGAGGTCCGACACCTTGTGCACCGGCACCAGCCGATACAGCAGCGCCTTGATCTGCTCGACCACCATCGGCGTACCCATGGTGACGATGTTGATGCGCGACCGCGCGCCGCCATCCTCGACCGGCGCCACCGTCAGGCTCTCGATATTGTAGCCGCGCCCGGAGAACAGCCCGATCACCCGGGCGAGCGCGCCGCTCTCGTTTTCGACCAGCACGGAGATGACGGCGGAGACTTGCGGCTCTTCGGGACGAGGCATGGCGGTTTCCTGGATCGGCGCGCGCGTGGCGCTCGCCGCGCGATCCGCATGATGGGACGGTTTCGTTTCGGCGGCCGGCGGCCGGGCGCCTAGACCAGCATCAGCCCCTCGTCGGTGATCCGCGCCGCCTGATCGCTCTGCGCCTCGCCGAGAATCATCTCGTTGTGCGCGGCGCCGGACGGGATCATCGGGTAGCAGTTCTCCATCTGGTCGACGCAGATGTCGGCCACCACCGGTCCGTCATGCGCGAGCATGGCGCGGATCACGTCGTCGAGTTCGCCCATGTTGGTCGCCCGCATCCCGGTGGCATGGAACGCTTCCGCCAGCTTCACGAAATCCGGCAGCGCCTCGCTGTAGCTTTCGGAATAGCGCGATCCGTGCAGCAGCTCCTGCCACTGCCGCACCATGCCCATGTAGCGGTTGTTCAGGATGAACAGCTTCACCGGCAGGCGATACTGGGCGATCGTGCCGAGTTCCTGGATGTTCATCAGCGTCGAGGCCTCACCGGCGATGTCGATGACCAGCGCGTCGGGATTGCCGATCTGCACGCCCACCGCCGCCGGCAGGCCGTAGCCCATCGTACCCAGCCCGCCCGACGTCATCCAGCGGTTCGGCTTGTCATACTGGAAGTGCGTCGCCGCCCACATCTGGTGCTGACCGACCTCGGTGGTGATGAAGGTGTCGCGCCCGGTCTCGCGCGACAGGTCGTAGAGGCGGCGGATCGCCTGCTGCGGCTTGATGATCGCCGAGGGCGCCTGGTCCTGCTTGAACGCCAGGCTGTCGACGGCGCGCCAGCTGTCGATCTGCCGCCACCAGGCCGCCAGATGCTCGCGCTGCGGTTCGCCTTCCGGCGTGATCTCGGACCCCTGCCAGGCCTCGATCATCATCTCGATCGCCCGGCCGGCATCGCCGACCACCGGGATGTCGACCTGGACGATCTTGTTGATCGAGGACGGGTCGATATCGACGTGGATCTTGGTGGAGTGCGGCGAGAACGCGTCCAGCCGCCCGGTGACGCGGTCGTCGAACCTGGCGCCGAGATTGATCAGCAGGTCGCAGCCATGGGTGGCGAGGTTGGCCTCGAAGGTGCCGTGCATGCCGAGCATGCCGAGGAACTGCGGATCGGTGGTCGGGTAGGCGCCGAGCCCCATCAGCGTCGAGGTGCAGGGAAAGCCGGTCAGCCGCACCAGCCGTCCGAGTGCCACCGAGGCGGCCGGCCCGGCATTGATCACCCCGCCGCCGGTATAGAACAACGGACGCCTGGCGCGCCGCATCGCCGCCACCGCATCGGCGATCGCCGCGCGCGCCGGTTCGCGGATCGGCCGGTAGGACCGGTGCGGCGCCTCGGAGGCCGGGACATAGGGCGCCTGCCCCACCATGATGTCCTTGGGCAGATCCACCACCACCGGGCCGGGGCGGCCGCTGCGCGCCACGTAGAACGCCTCGTGCACGGTCCGCGCGAGGTCGCCGGGGCGCTTGACCAGGTAGTTGTGCTTGGTGGCGGGCCGGGTGATGCCGGTGGTGTCGGCCTCCTGGAACGCATCGTTGCCGATCATGTGCGTCGGCACCTGGCCGGTCAGGCACACCACCGGGATCGAATCCATCAGCGCGTCCACCAGCCCGGTGACGGCATTGGTCGCGCCCGGTCCGGAGGTCACCAGCACCACGCCGACCTTGCCGGTCGAGCGCGCATAGCCCTCCGCCGCATGCACGGCGGCCTGCTCGTGACGCACCAGGATGTGGCGCACCGAGTTCTGCTTGAACAGCGCGTCGTAGATCGGCAGCACCGCCCCGCCCGGATAGCCGAACACGATCTCGACCCGCTGCTCCTGCAGGACGCGCAGCAGCACCGCGGCGCCGTTGAGCGCGGAGGTGCCGAGCGTGTCGCCGGGCGAGGCGTCCTTCGGGTCGATCGGGGCGTTCATGGTCTGGCTCCTGGGCTGGCGCCCCGCCGGGGAGAGCGTCGCTCCCCGCCGGCATGGCGCACCGCGGTGGCGTGCTCTATGCCCGCAGCGACGCCGCGTCAACGGCACCGACAATGAACGGTATCAATTCCCCGACGATTCTTTCCAAATCTTGCGTCATACCAGCTATGCGCTTGCTTAAAATTAGCGTGTGCGCCGGCGGCGCCAGCGGATGATGCGCGAACCAGGTGGCCTGGCGCTTGGTGTAGCGCCCCTGCGCCAGGATCGCGTGGCGCCCTGCCTCGTCCAGCGTCGATGCCCCGCGCAGATACGCGCCCAGTTCCGGCACCCCGTGCGCGCGCATCGCCGGCAGGTCCGCGGGCAGGCCGAGCGCCAGCAGCGACCGCACCTCGTCGATTGCCCCCTGCTCCAGCATGGCGGCGAACCGCTGGGCGATCGCGGCGCGCAACGCCTCCCTGGGCGGGTCCAGACGGATCGCGGTGAACCGGCAGGGGGCCGGTGGCAGCGGATCCTCCTTCGCCCAGGACGCCATGCCGCGCCCGGTGCCGCGCCACACCTCCCAGGCGCGGGCGATGCGCTGCGCGTCCGAGGGGCGCAGGCGCGCGGCGCTGTCCGGGTCGGCGGCGGCCAGGCGGTCGTGCAGCGCCGCCGCGCCGATCTCGGTCAGCAGCGCCCGGGCCTCGCCGCGGGCCGCCGCGCCCGGATCGGCGATCCTGACCAGCCCGTCGGTCAGCGCCCGCAGGTAGAGCCCGGTGCCGCCGCACAGGATCGGCAGCCGCCCGCAATCCCAGGCCTCCTGCAGCGCCGCCAGCGCGGCTGCCCGCCACCAGGCGACGCTGCCCGGCTCGGACGGCGGCCGCACGCCGTAGAGGCGGTGCGGCGCCGGCACCGCGTCCGCCGCATCGGGCTGCGCGGTCAAGACCCGCAGGCCGGCATAGATCTGCATGGAGTCGGCGTTGATGACGGTCCCGCCCAGCCGGACCGCCAGGGCGAGCGCCAGGCTGGATTTGCCGCTGCAGGTCGGACCGGTAACGATCAAGCAATGATTTGCGCCTATGGGTTGCATGGCTGACCCGCCTTGCCTGTCATGGTCATCCCTGCCACCAAGCCGCCATCGTCGTACGCCATGATCCGCCATGTCCCCCAACCATCATAACCAGCCGCGGCTTTTCCACGCATGACGCTGCCTTTCGTGCTGACCCTGGTTGCCCGCCGCGATTCCACGACCCTCACCCGGGCGGCGATCGAGGAAGCACGCGAGCTGGTTTCCGGCCAGGCGGCGGTCGCGCTGTCCGATGGCGAGGCGGTGGATATCCCCTGCCCGGCCCCCTCGACCGCCTTCTCCGACACCAACCCCGGCCTGCCGGCGATCCGCGCCCGGTTCGCCGACCGGGCGATCGACGTGTTGCTGACCCGCGCGCGCGGCCGGCGCAAGGGCCTGCTGGTCGCCGACATGGACAGCACCATCGTCACCTCCGAGACGCTGGACGATCTCGCCGCCCGCGCCGGGGTCGGCGCGCGTGTCGCCGAGATCACCAGGCGGTCGATGAATGGCGAGATCGATTTCGACGCCGCGCTGCGCGAGCGCGTCGGGCTGCTGAAGGGGCTCGACGCCGCGCAGCTCGACGCGACCTGGGCCGAGACCCGGCTGACACCCGGCGCCCGCACCCTGGTCGCCACCATGCGCGCCCACAACGCGCTGACCGCCCTGGTCTCCGGCGGCTTCACCTGGTTCACTGCGAAGGTCGCCTCGGCCTGCGGGTTCGAGGTGCACCACGCCAACCAGCTCGGCATCGAGGCCGGCCGGCTCACCGGCAAGGTCGCGCAGCCGATCCTGGGGCGCGCCGCCAAGCTGGAATCGCTGCGCACGCTCGCCGCCGCCCGGTCGCTGCAGCTTCGCGCGACGCTGGCGATCGGCGACGGCGCCAACGACCTGGACATGCTGCGCGCCGCCGGCCTGGGCATCGCCTTCCATGCCAAGCCGGTGGTCGCCGAACAGACCGCCAACCGGATCGAGCATGCCGACCTGCGGGCGGCGCTGTTCGCGCAGGGCTACCGGGCGGCGGATTTTCGCGAATGACCCGGCTGTGGATCCTGTCCGACCTGCATCTCGAATCCAGGAACTACCCGCAATCCTACCAGCCGGAGCGGCCGGATTTCGACGTGCTGGTGGTGGCCGGCGACGTGTTCCAGGGCGACCCGGACCGGGCGTTGCGGGTGGTCGCCGGGCTCGCCTGCGGCAAGCCGGCGGTGTTCGTGATGGGCAACCACGAATACTGGAACGGCAGCGTGCCGGGCGACCTGGCCGCGGCGCGGCAGGAGGCCGACCGGCTGGGCATCACCCTGCTCGAGGGCGACGAGGTCGAGATCGCCGGCCTGCGCTTCCTCGGCGGCACGCTCTGGGCCGACGGCGCCCTGGGCGGCTACCGGCTGCCGCCGGCCTCCCGCACCGGCGAACAGATCGCGGTCTCCGCCGGCGTCGAGGGCACCAGACAGCTCACCAACGCCGATGCCGCCCGCCTGCACGCGCAGCTGCGCACGCGCTTGGAGATGCAGCTCTCCGGCCCGAAGGATGGCAGGCCGGTGGTGGTGGTGACGCATCACGCGCCGCATCCGGCCTGCATGCCGGAGCATCTGTGGGGCAGCTGGGCGGCCGGGAACTCCGCCTCCGACCTGTCGCACCTGACCGATACCGGGCTGGTCGATCTCTGGGTGCACGGCCACACCCACCGCACCGAGATGCTGACCCGCCCCGGCGGCACCAGGATCGTCAGCAACGCCGCCGGACCGCATCGCGGCAACGTCGCCTTCCGCGACGACCTGGTGCTCGAGCTGGTGCCCTCCAATGACGGCTCGGTGGCGCGCATCCACGCCGCCGCCTGCTGACCGGCGGGCACACGGCCGGCCGGCACCGCTCACGGGCTCGTGATGCAACGGGCCGCTCGTTGCCGCGTGATAACGAACGCCGCAGCGATGGATAGGGACAGCGCCACGTGCCTCTCAGCTTGAGCCCGGAATGGGGTCCCTACACCGACCTCAACGATGCCCGCTTCTGTCTCACCCGCTTCGTCGATCGCGCCTGCGATCCGGAAACCGGCATCGTCTGGACCGCCAACGGCAACATCTACCCGCTGCGCGCGCCGAAGCGCGACGGCGACGGCATCGGCACCGTCGCGATCTTCGACTGGAACCAGCCACCGCCGATCCCCAGGCCGCCCTCCGGCTTCTGGCCACGCGTCCGCGCGTTCATCGACCGCGTCATGGAAGCGGAGGGCCGCAGGGCGATCGCCGAGGGTCAGGCCGAACTGGCGATGGGCCGGGCAGTGGACCAGGCGCTCAACCGCATGCTCACCACCCACCGCGACGACGGGGTGGGGGTGGCGTTGGATGTCGTCTGCGTCGCACTATCGATTGCGTTGATACCAACTGGATTGAGCGTAATCGCCTTCTTCGGCTTGATAGGCGGTGGATTCCTCCTTGCGACTGACGGTTTCGCGTATGGCATGGAACTGAACGGAGACGACGAAGGGGCAGAAGACTTTAAAAAAAAGACGGAGGGTCTCCGGATTTTCGCCACCATCGCAACCTTGCCCGATATCGGCTATGGCAGCGTCAAGCTCTTGAAAGAGGTTGCTGAAATAAGGGAATTACGCACCCTGGACCGCGCGACGGCGGCAGCGGCGGCCGGCATTGCCGAACGGACCACAAATGCTACCCGCGCCGAGCGCTTGCAACGGATCGCGGCACGGGCGAGCCGGCGCGCCCAAGATCGCAGCAAAAAGATTGCCGTGGCGCTTGGGCTGGAGGGCACCGCGAAGGGGGCCGGCACCGGCTCGGTAGGCCTCTTGATACGTGAGGAGGTCACAATCGATGATTCAAGCTATCATCGATTTCTGCGGCACCTGCAAGTACACTGCCTGGCAGTTCATCGAAAATGAAATGGGATCAAGCGACTGGAAACTGGGGTAGCCCTGGCTACACCATAAGCTTCTCGGCGGCATGTCTCGGATTGTTCTTTTCGGGTGTCAGCCTTGGTGGCGATATGATTGCGATCTCGGGCGGAAACTCGATTGACGCGATCGACTTTTATGGAAAGGTGATGTTTGGTTTTTTGGTTGTGCTTGGCTACTCTGTTCGTCTGATATTCTGGCCCCGGACCCCTGCAAAATTGCGCTCGTTCGTCCGCGCGGCAATGACTGCCATCTTGGCGACGTCAGTGATTGTCTCGGCAATCAGCCTAGTGCTGATCTTTCTAATCTCGGAGCCGGTGCACGGTATGGCTCTACCAAAAACATTTAGTGTGTTTTCACTGCTTTGCCTACCTCTGACGTTTTTGTGGTTGTTCCGTTATCGGAAGGAGGGCCTGTAAAATGAGAGACTATGCTTCCTAGCCAAAGCTATTCATTTCTTTTCCGTTAGCACTGGCGGGGATCAGTAACGGCGGAGTTAAACTCGTGAAAGAGCTGGTCGAGATCGAGGATATCCGCACCCTTGACCGCACGACCGCAGCAGCGGCGACCGGCCCTGCCGGACGGACCAGGAACGCTACCCGCGCTGAGCGCCTGCAGCAGATCGCGGCGCGGGCGAACCGGCGCGCCCAGGATCGAAGCAAGAAGATTGTTGCGGCGCTTGGGCTGGACGGCACTGCGAAGCTGACCGGTTCCGACTCGGTGGGCCTCCTGGTTCGGGAGGAAATCAACACGGAAGATTCCACCTATCATAAGATCCTGCATCGGCTGCAAGTGCACTGCCTGGCTATCCATCAATGACCGACGCTGAAAGACTGCCGCGCCTCAGGGCCAGCCCTGCCTATACCATCTGCCTCTCGCTCGCACTCGTAGGGCTGCCGTTTCTGGCGACCGGTCTCGGTGGCGAATTCATTGCGATGGCCGGCGGAGAGTCGGCTCATGGCCTCGACACCTTTGGTTTGGCGATGTTCTTCGTCGCAGGAGTCATGAGCTACGCGGTCCGCTTGCTGTTCTGGCCTCCCGCTCCCGCGAAATTGCGAACGTTCGTCAGGGCAGCAACGATCGTGATCCTGGTCGCCAACTTCATCGCGTCGGCTATCGGGCTGATCTACGTCCTTATGGTCTCACACGACGCGATACCGGTCATCTTCTGTGTGCTGGCAATCCTGTGCCAGCCGTTTACGATCCTCTGGCTGCTGCGTTACCGGAAAGAGGGGCTGTGATCCTGTAGAAACCAGACCGCGTCCCTCTTCCGACTGCCGACCCAAAGCCCCAGCTCACTCCAGCATGGACAGCGCGCGCAGGAAGAAATCCTCGCCGCCGAAATTGCCCGATTTCAGCGCCATCGACAGGACCGGCCCGGCCCGGCCCAGGCTGCGCAACACCGGGACACCCGGCGCGATCTCGTCGCCCACCGCGAACGCGGCGATGCCGAGCTGGTCGACCACGGCACCGGAGGTCTCGCCGCCGGCTACCACCAACCGCCGCAACCCGCCGGCGACCAGGCGTTCGGCGATGTCGGCCAGCGCCTGCTCGACCGCATGGCCTGCCTCGGCGCCGCCATGCGCCTGCTGCATCGCCCGCACCGCGTCAGGCGTGTCGCTGCTGGCGATCAGCACCGCCTGTTGGTGCGACGCCGCCCAGGCGAGCGCGTCGGCGACGACGCTCTCCCGGCCGCCCTGCAGCAGCCGTGCGACGTCGAGACGATGGCAGGCGATGCCGCCCGCCGCGGCGGCCTCGATCTGTCGCCGCGTCGCCGCCGAGCAGCTGCCGGCCAGGATCGCCGACGCGCCGTCGCCGCCGGCGCTGTCCGACGCCGCGCCGTCGGGATCGGCGCCGTCGGGCGTGAGGCCGGCGCCGGACCTCGCCAGCGCCCGAGCCAGGCCCGCGCCCAGGCCCGAGGCCCCGGTGGATAGCGGATCGTGCAGCGCCGCCTCGCCCAGCACGTCCAGGTGACGCGCCGCGACCGCGTCCGCGATCGCCGCCCCACCGCCTGGCAGTGCTGCCAGCGCCGCGCGCACCGCATCGACGCCACGCTCGACCACCGCGAACGGGATCAGCCCGACCGGCGCCGCGCTCTGCCGCTGCAGCACCCGCACCAGATTGGAATCGCGCATCGGATTGAGCGGATGGTCGCGCAGCGGACTCTCGTGCAGCGGCACGCCGTTCACGAACAGATGGCCCGCGAACACGCTACGCCCGGTCTCGGGAAACGCGGGATTGACCAGCACCGCGCCGCAGCCCGTGCGCGCCCGCAACGCATCGGTCACCGGGCCGATATTGCCGGCATCGGTGGAGTCGAACGTCGAGCAGATCTTGAACATTACGTGGCCGGCGCCCCGCGCGCGCAGCCATTCATGCGCCTCGAGCGACAGTGCGACGGCGCGATCGGCCGCGATCGACCGGCTCTTCAGCGCGATCACCACCGCATCGGTCCGCGGCAGCACCAGCGCCGCATCCGGCACGCCGATCGCCTGCACCGTGCGCAGACCGTTCTGGCGCAGCACGTTGGCCACGTCGGACGCGCCGGTATAATCGTCGGCGATCACGCCGAGACGGATGCTCATGGCGCGACAGGCCTGGCGTAAGGCGCAAACCAGCCCAGCCCCTCTACGGTGCCGGCGCGCGGGCGATACTCGCAGCCGACGAAACCGTCATACCCAAGCCGGTCGAGTTCACTGAACAGATAGGGCCAGTTCAGCTCCTCGTCGTCCGGCTCGTGGCGCGACGGCACGCTGGCGATCTGCACATGGCCGATCATCGGCAGCATCGCCCGCAGCGCCATCGTCACATCGCCGTGCAGGATCTGGCGGTGATAGAGATCGAACTGCAGCCTGACGTTGGAGAGCGGCAGCGAGTCGATGAAATCGACGGTCCAGGCAAAATCGTTCAGGAAGTAGCCGGGCATGTCGCGCTTGTTGATCGGCTCCAGCACCAACGTCAGTCCCTCGCTGCCCACCGCATCCGCCGCCAGCAGCACCGCATCGCGATAGGCACGCACGCAGCCGGTGTTGCCGCGGTCGCCGATGCCGGCCATCAGATGCAGGCGGCGTCCCCCGGTCGCCTTCGCATAACGCAGCGCGGTGGCGATCGCCCCTGGCAGTTCTTGGGCGCGCGCCGGCAGCGACGCCAGGCCCCGGTCGCCAGAATCCCAGTCTCCCGGCGGCATGTTGAATAAGGCCAGGTCGAGCCGGTTGCGCCGCAGACATTCGGCCACCTGCTCCGGCGCCATGGCGTAGGGAAACAGGCACTCGACCGCGGCAAAGCCTGCCCGGGCCGCGGCATCGAACCGCTCCGCGAACGGCAGTTCAGTGAACATCATCGTCAGGTTGGCGGCAAAACGCGGCATGATCGGCCCCTCCAGACGTATTCTCTCGCGACCATTTATCTCGGCTCAGCCCGGCAAAGTCAGGCCGGCGACCTGCGCATAGAGCCGCGCCACCGAGGCATCGTCGTCCTTGCCCATGCCGGCCGCGGCGGTCATCAGATACATCTGCAGAGCCGCACCTGCCACCGGCACCGGAAAGCGCGCCGCGCGCGCCATGTCGAGCACGATGCCGAGATCCTTGGTGAAGATGTCGACCGCGCTGCGCGGCGTGTAGTCGCCGTCGAGCACATGCGGGACCCGGTTCTCGAACATCCAGCTGTTGCCGGCGGATTTCGTGATCACCTCATAGACGCGCTTGAGGTCCAGGCCCTGTTTCGCAGCGAACGCCATCGCCTCGCAGGCGGCGGCGATATGCACGCCGGCCAGCAGCTGGTTGACCATCTTGAACGCCGCACCCTGCCCCGCCGCATCGCCCAGCTCGTAGAGCGTGCCGGTCATGGCATCGAGGGCGGGACGCGCACGGTCGAACGCGGCCGGTGTGCCGGAGGCCAGCATGGTGAGCTGGCCGTCGGCGGCACGCGCGGCGCCGCCGCTCATCGGCGCATCGAGATAGTGCCGGCCGCCTGCCTCCAGCCGCGCCGCCAGGGCACGGGCGCGGTCCGGCGCCATCGTCGCCGAGGAGACGAACACGCCGTCCGGCGCCATCGTCTCCGCGCACCCTTGCGCGCCGAACAGCACCTGCTCGGTCTGGTCGGCATTCACCACCACCGCGATCACGCAGTCCGCGCCCTGCGCCGCAGCGCCCGGCGTCGCGCCGATATCCACGCCCTGCGCCGCCAGCCGCGCGCAGGCCGCCTGATCGACGTCGAAGCCGGAGACGGCAAAACCGGCGCGCAGCAGCGACGCCGCCATCCCGCCGCCCATCGATCCCAGACCGATCACTGCGCAGCGCATGCGCGCTGCTCCGTTAGCCCGCGCGTCGCTCATCTGCTCTGGTCTCCGATCGGCGCTTGCATGGCGGTGCCGCCCTGGCCAGGATGCCGCGCACCGGCGACGGGGGAAAGCACCGTCGGGAAAGAAAGGCGCCCACCATGTCCGAGACGAAAATGCGTGAGCAGATCTGCCTGTTCGGACGCTCGATGTTCGAACGCGGGCTGACGCATGGTGCATCGGGCAACATTAGCGTGCGTCTCGACGATGGCGGCCTGCTGACCACGCCCACCGACAGCTCGCTCGGCTTTCTTGATCCTGCTTGCCTGACTAGGCTCGATCCGCAGGGTCGGGTGCTGTCCGGCGACAAGCCAACCAAGGAGCTGCCGCTGCACCGTGCCCTGTACGAGACGCGCGGCAAGGCGGGCGCGATCGTGCATCTGCACTCCACCCATTCGGTCGCGGTCTCGATGCTGCCGGACATCGATCCGCAGCAGGTGCTGCCGCCGCTGACCGCCTATTCGGTGATGCGCGTCGGCCGCACCGCCCTGGTGCCGTACTACCGACCCGGCGACCCGGCGGTGGCCGATGCGATCCGCGGCCTGGCAGGCCGGTATGCGGCGGTGCTGCTCGCCAACCATGGCCCGGTGGTCGCCGGCAAGACGCTGCAGGCCGCGGTCCAGGCCACCGAGGAACTCGAGGAAACCGCCAGGCTGCATCTCATGCTGCGCGGCCTGAACCCGCGCCTGCTGACCCAGGCGCAGGTCGACGATCTGGTGCGCCATTTCGAACTCGACCCGCATTGAACCGCCTTACGCCGCCGCCAGCGCCGCGCCGTCCGACGCCGCGAGGCGGGACAGGCACTGCGCCAGCCGCTCCATGCCGAGCCGCGGGCTGCTGAGCACCGGGACCGCCACCCGGTCGCCGAGACCGTCCGCCACCCTGGCCATCGACACCTGCGCCAGCACGATGAGATCGACTTCGCCGGCCAGCGCCACCAGCGTGTCGGAAACGATCCTGTCGTGCAGCGCGGTGTCGCCGGCCAGCAGCGCATCGAACGCGCCCTCGCACAGCCCCCTGATTAGCGTCACCTGCCTGCCGCCCGCCCGCGCGGTATGTTCGATCAGCCGCGCGGTCGGGTCCAGCGTGGTCTGCACCGTCGCCGCCACGCCGATCCGGCTGGCGCGTTCGACCGCCTGCTCGGCCATCGCGACATCGATCTTGAGCACCGGAATATCCAGCAGCGCCGCGCCGACATCGGACGCCTCGCCGACCGAGGAGCAGCAGTTCAGGATCATCGCCGCCCCCATCTCCTGGCCGATCGTCATGTATTGCGACAGCCGGCGGGTGACGGCGGGCGTCACCCGGCCCGCCGCCATCGTGTCCCGGAGCAGGCTGTCATCGACCAGATTGACCAGCCTGACGCCGGGAATGAGTTCCGGCGCCAGGTTGTTCAGCGGCGCCACCGTCACCGGTCCGGTATGCACAGCAACGACGAGTGTCTGTTTCGGCATGATCGCTATGTCTCCCATGCGCCGTACTGGCCGGTCGGGACCGGTTCAGCTCTTCACGTAGTCGCGCCAGCGATGCTTCTCCTTGAAGCCGAGCATGGTGCGCGCCTTCCTGTTCGACAGAAGGCTCTCGAATTCGCCCATCTCGCCACGCACCGGCACGTTCGGATAATAGCGCCTCACCAGCTCCGCGGTCGGCAGGTCCGAGGACGAGCTGTCGTTCACCGCGTTGAACACCTGGTAGCCCAGCCCGTCGGTCTCGACGCCAAGACGCACGATCTCGCCCAGGTCGCGCGCGTCGATGTAGCTCCAGGCGATCCGCTTGCGGAAACCGGGTTTCGCGAACCAGCCCGGGAACAGCGCGTATTCGTCGGGCTCGATGACGTTGCCGATCCGCAGGGCATAGATGTCGGTGCCGGTGCGCATCGCGAACGCCTCCGCGGTGCGCTCGTTGCAGATCTTGGAGGTGGCGTAGCTGTCCATCGGCTTGACCGGATAGTCCTCGTCGAGCGGGAAATATTCCGGGTCGCGATGGCCGTGCGCGAACACGATCCCGTAGGTGGTCTCGCTGGAGGCGATGATCACCTTCTTGATGCCGAGCTTGGTCGCCGCATCCAGCACGTTGTAGGTGCCCATCACGTTGATGCGATAGACCTCGTTGTCGGGCACCAGCATGATCCGCGGGATCGCCGCGAAATGCACCACCGCGTCGAAATGCGTCGGGCTCAGATCCTCGTCGAACTCGTGCAGCCCGGCATAGGAGGCGAACGCGTTGAACAGCTGGCCGGCATCGGTGATGTCGGTGACCAGCGTGCGTACCTTCGGGTTGTCCAGCGGCTTGGTGTCGATGTTCAACACCTGGTAGCCCTGATCGAGGAGATACTGGACCACGTGGCGGCCGGCCTTGCCGGAACCGCCGGTGAACAGGATACGCTTCATGCGGTGATTTCCCTCTGGCTCAGAATTTGTACTGGTCGATGTTCGAGGCATCGAACACCAACGGCTTGCTGAACACGATCACGCCATCCTTGGCGGTGAAATCGCCCAGGTCGCCGGCGGTGAAGCTGCCGTTCGGCTGGATCGCGTTGTTCGCGGCCAGCCTGGCGACATACATCACCAGCGCGCCTTCCTTGACTTCGTCCCATAGCGGGCTCGCCTTGATGATCCCGGACTTCACATACTGCCGGATCGAATCCGGATCGCTGCAGCCGGTCACGAACACATGCCCGGTCTTGCCGAGTTTCTCGACCGCGGCCGCGGCGCCGACCTCGGCCGCGCCGTCGGGGGCGATGATCCCGGTCACATCCGGATTGGCCTGCAGGATGTTCAGGCCGGCGGTCAGCGACTGCGACGGGCTGGACTGGCCGTACTGGGTGGTGACGATCTTCATGTCCGGATAGGTCGACGTCATGTAGGCGGTCAGCGCCTTGATCCACTCATTCTGGATCGTGGCGTCCGGGGTCGAGGACAGGATCGCGATCTTGGCCTTTGGGCCGGCATACTTTGCGACGGACTCGACCAGCGCCTTGCCGAACTCGGCGTAGTCGGTGTTCTGCACGAAGAAGTCGCGCGCGTCGGCGGCGACGTCGCTGTCGTACGACACCACCTTGATCCCCGCCTTGCGGGCGCGGCGCAGCGCCGGCGCCAGTTGGGTGGGGTTGTTGGAGGTGGTGGTGATCACGTCGAAGCGGCGCGCGATCAGGCTGTTGAACACGTCGACCTGGCCCTGCGCCGAAGCCGTCACCGGGCCGGTATAGAGGAAATCGATGTTGAGCGCCTTCGACGCCGCGATCGCGCCCTGCTGGTTGGCCTTGAACACGGACAGCCCGACCAGCTTCGGCACCATCGCCACCTTGATCCGCTTGGCGGTGTCGATATCGGCGGCGCGGGCCGGGATGGCGGCGGCGGCCAGCAGCGGCAGGCTGGCGAGCACGGCCGCGAGCGCGGAGCGACGGGCGGTATGGGAGATTTTCATGAGACGATTTCCGTTTCCATCGTTGGTTTCTTGGTTCATTCGACCGACGCCGTCTTGCCGCGCCGGAACCGGTCCAGCAGCATCGACAGGCCGGTTCCCCGGCCGGCGAACAGGTTCTTCATCGCGATCGCGCCGAGCAGGATCGCGCCGGTCAGCATGGTGGTGACCATGTCGGAGAAGCCGGCGATCAGCATTCCCTGCCGCAGCATGCCGAGCAGCAGCACCGCGATCACCACGCCGGCGATGCTGCCTTCGCCGCCGAAGATGCTGACGCCGCCGAGCACCACGGTGGTGATGGTGCTGAGCAGCAGCAGGTCGCCCATGTCCGGCCGCACCGCGCTGTAGTAGGCGGCCAGCACGATCCCGGCCAGCGCCGCCATCAGGCCGCTGATCACGTAGGCGATGGTCAGGATCTGCCGCACCCGGATGCCGGAATAGCGCGCGGCGTCGCTGTTGTAGCCGATCATCACCACCTTGCGGCCGAACGTCGAGCGGCCGATCAGCAGCGAGAATAAACCTGCCAGCGCCGCGAACAGGATGATCTGCACCGGCAGCCAGCCGATCGCGCCGGTGCCGACCCGGTTGAAGGCGTCGGGGAAGCCCGATGGCGGCGTGTCGCCGGCGATCGCCACGCCGACGCTGCCGTAGATGAAGCTGGTCGCCAGGGTGGCGATCAGCGGCTCGGTGCGCAGGCGGGTGATGACCAGCCCGTTCACCAGCCCGAGCAGGCCGCCGGCGACCAGCCCGGCCAGCGCCGCGATCCAGATCGAGAGGTGCAGGCCGCTCCAGAGCGAGGCCATGATGATCGCCGCCAGCCCGGCGATCGCGCCGACCGACAGGTCGATGCCGCCGGTCAGGATCACCGTGGTCAGGCCGAGGGCGACGAACCCGAACGGCAGGAAGTTCTCGCTCAGCGCCAGGAAGCCGGCGAATCCTGGATAGAATCCCGGCACGCCGGCGATCAGCCCGATCGTCAGCGCCAGCAGCAGCAGCAGCAGGGTGCGTTCCCAGTTGCCGAGCGGCAGCCGGCGGGTTCCGGCGCGGCGCGCGGTGACGCGGTTGGCGACCAGGCGCGACGGATTGTTCATGACGCCCGCCTGGAGCCGGCGGTGACCGCCACCAGGATCATCAAGCCCTCGCCTGCGGAGTACCAGATCGGCGGCACGTGCACGAACACCAGGGCGGTCAGCACCACGCTCAGGAACAGCGCGCCCAGCACGCTGCCGATCACCGGCCCGCGGCCGCCGGAGATCGCGGTGCCGCCGATCAGCGCCACCGCGATCGACTGCAGCTCCATATGGTCGCCGGTGCCGGTGGTGACGGTGGCCGAGCCGGTATAGGAGACGAACATCAGCCCGGCGAGTGCTGCCAGCACGCCGCTCACCGCATAGGCGCCGACCTGGGTCGCGGTCACCGGGATGCCGGCATTGTAGGAGGCGGCCTGGTTGTTGCCGATCGCCAGCACCGCGCGGCCGAACCGGCTGTGGCCGATCACGAACCAGATCACCGCCAGCACCGCGAGCAGCACCAGCACCGGGATCGGCACCAGGCCGAGCACGATGCCGTTGCCCAGCGTCGCGTAGCTGGCGGGCACCGACGTCACCTGGGTGCCGTCCGAATACAGGAAGATCAGGCCGCTATAGAGGCTGTAGGTGCCGAGCGTGGTGATGATCGGCGGAATCGCCAGCCGGGCCACCAGCAGCCCGTTCAGCGTGCCGAGCACGAGCCCGATCGCCAGCGCCAGGGCGAACGCTGCCGCCAGCGGCAATCCGCCGGTCTGCGCCATCAGCCCGGTCACCATGGCGCTCAGCCCCAGCACCGGCGCCACCGACAGATCGATGCCGCGCGTGGCGATCACCAGGGTCTGGCCCAGCGCCAGCAGCGACAGCACCACGCAGTTCAGCACCATGAAGCGCAGGTTCTGCGGCGCCATGAAGCCGTGGTCGAACAGGCCCACCAGCAGGATGGTGAGGATGGTCACCCCGATCAGCACGATCGCGCGCGGATCGCGCCGCGCGGCACCGGCGCGGGCCCTCGGCGCCGTGGCCCGCTGTGGCACCGCGACCGCCCCGCTCACGCCGCCGCCCCGACGCCACTACCGGCATCCGCGTGGCCGAGATAGGAACGCCCGACGCGCTCCGGGGTGATCGCGTCGCCCTGCAGTTCGGCGACGATCCTGCCTTCGTAGACCGACAGGATCCTGTCGCAGAGCCGGACCAGCTCCTCCATTTCCGACGAGATCACCAGGATCGCCATGCCCTCGCGCGCCAGCTCCTCGATCAGCGCGTAGATCTCGTCCTTGGCGCCGACATCGACGCCGCGGGTCGGCTCGTCGAGGATCGCGACGCTCGGCGACAGCCCCATCCATTTGCCGAACACCACTTTCTGCTGGTTGCCGCCCGAGAGTTCGCGCAGCGTCTGGTCGGTGCCGGCGCACCGCACCCGGTAGCGTCGCACGGTCTCGGCGCCGATCCTGTCCTCGTCGGCATGATCCATCAGACCGAGACGGCTGCGCACGCGCGCGATCAGCCCCGACGTCACGTTCTGGGCGATCGTCATCGGCAGCACCGCGCCGTGATGGGCGCGATCCTCCGGCGCATAGACCAGCCCCTTGGCGATGATCGCATGGGTCTGCCATGCCGAGATGTCCGTGCCCGACAGCACCACGCTGCCATGGTCGCGGCGTCGCAGGCCGAAGATCGTCTCGGCGATCTCGGTGCGGCCGGCGCCGACCAGTCCCGCCAGCCCCAGCACCTCGCCGCGATGCAGGGTGAAGCTGACACCGGCGAAGCGGGTGGAGTGCGCGAGGTCGCGCACCACCAGCGCCGCCTCGTCCGTGGCACAGCTCGAGGCGCGGCGCGGGATCGTGCGCATCTCGCGTCCGACCATCTGCGACAGCAGCCGGGTGCGGTCGAACGCCGGCCGCTGCACGCTGTCGACCAGCATCCCGTCGCGAAGCACGCTGATGTCGTCCGATATCTCCAGCACCTCGTCCATGCGGTGGCTGATGAAGGCGAGCGTGTAGCCCTGGTCGCGCAGGCGGCGCATGGTCGAGAACAGATGCTCGACCTCGTGCGTGGTCAGCGGCGAGGTCGGCTCGTCGAACAGGATCACCCGGCAGCCGCGCAGCAGCGCCTTGGCGCACTCGATCTGCTGCTGCTGCGCGATCGACAGGCTGCGGCTCAGCGCTCCGACATCGATATCCAGGCTGAGCGTGTCGAGCGCCTCGCGTGCGCGGCTGCGCATCCCCCGCCAGTCGATCCGCCCGAGCAGGCCGCCGGTGACCGGCAGCTGGCCGACGAACATGGTCTCGGCCACGCTTAGTTCGGGCATCAGCGCCGGCTCCTGCGGCACCAGATAGATCCCGCGTGCATGCGCCTCGTGCGGCGAGCCGAACGAGACCGTCTCGGCATCGAGTTCCAGCCTGCCGCCGTTCGGACGCACGAGACCGGCCATCACCTTGAACAGGGTGGATTTGCCGGCGCCGTTCTCGCCCATCATGGTATGCACGCGGCCGGGCTCGAGCGTGACGCCGACGCCGCGCAGCACCGAGACCGGGCCATAGCTCTTGGTGACATCGACGGCACGATAGACACCTTTGCGAAGGCCTGGCGCTAGCGGCGCGGACATCCTGCCATGCTCCCGAACTTCCTCATCCCTGCGGCTCGTTGCCGTTCACAGCACGGGCGATGCGTGCCACCCGATTGCCGGCAGACCCTAGACCTTGGATTTTGGTAGCGCAACCATCAATCGTCGCCGCGCGTCGACCGGTGGTTTGGCGACCGGGCGTTCCTGGGGCTAGTGTCGGCGCGGATGAGCGCGCACACCATCAAGCGTCCGGCCGCAGGGCCCGCGGCGGGGCCGGATCAGGGCCCGGGTCCGGGCGTGCGGCGGCGCGCCAGGACCAGCGCCGTCACGCTCAAGGACGTGGCCGAGCGGGCCGGCGTCGCGCCGATCACCGTGTCGCGCGCGCTGAACGCGCCGGAGAGCGTCTCGGCGGCCTTGCGGGTGTTGATCGACGATGCGGTCGCGGCACTCGGCTACGTGCCGAACCGCTTCGCCGGCATGCTGGCCTCGGCGGAAAGCCGGGTGGTGCTGGTGATCGTGCCGTCGCTGGCCAACGCCGTGTTCATCGAGGTGGTGCAGGGCATCCAGACCGTGCTGGAGGATGCCGGCTACCAGCTGCTGCTGGGCAACACCCAGTACGACCTGGCGCGCGAGACCGAACTGGTCTCGACCCTGCTCGGCTGGTCGCCGGCCGGCATCATCGTCGCCGGCATGCGGCATGCCGAGCGCACCACGGCGCTGCTGCGCGGCTGCGGCCGGCCGGTGGTGGAGGTGATGGAACTCGGCGCGCGGCCGATCGACATGAATGTCGGCTTGTCGCATGTCAAAGCCGGCATGATGATGGGACGGCACCTGATCGCGCGCGGCTACCGGCGCATCGGTTTCGTCGGCGGCAGGCTGGAGGCGGACTACCGCGCCATGCAACGCTTCCGCGGCCTCGACCGCGCGCTCGCCGATGCCGGGCTGCCGCGCCGGCCGCCCTTCACCTACGACGCGCCGTCGAGCCCGGAGCGCGGCGGCGAGCAGCTGCATCTGGTCCTGCGGCAGGCGCCGGAACTGGACGCGCTGTTCTTCGCCAACGACGATCTCGCGGTCGGCGCGCTGCTGCGCGCGGCACGCGACGGCATCGCGGTGCCGGGGCGGATCGCCATCGCCGGGTTCAACGGCCTCGATATCGGCGCGCTGACCCGCCCGTCGCTGACGAGCATCGTCTCGCCGCGTCTCGATATCGGCGCCATCGCCGCGGCGAAACTGCTCGCCCGCATCACCGGCGCCGCCCACGGCCCCTCCCGCGTCGATGTCGGCTGCAGGCTGGCGGTTCGCGAAAGCACCTGAAAGGACGATCATGACGGCAAGAATCGGTTTCGCGGGCCTCGGTCTCATGGGCCATGGCATGGCCAAGAACCTGCTCGAGAAAGGCTTCCCGCTGACGGTGCTGGCGCACCGCAAGCGCGAGGCGATCGACGACCTGATCGGCCGCGGCGCCACCGAGGCGATCAGCGCCCGCGCCCTGGGCGAGGCCAGCGACATCGTCGTGCTGTGCGTCACCGGCAGCCCGCAGGTGCGCGCCCTGGTGGAAGGGCCGGACGGGCTCGGCGCCTGCGGCCGCGACCTGCTGGTGATCGACTGCTCGACCTCCGAGCCGGCGGTGACCAGGGCGCTGGCCGACGAGCTGGCGGCCAAGGGCATCACCCTGATCGACGCGCCGCTCAGCCGCACGCCGAAGGAAGCCTGGGCCGGCACGCTCGATGTGATGGTCGGCGGCGCGGCGGCGGACGTCGCCCGCGCGCGGCCGGTGCTCGAGGCGTTCGCAGGCCGCATCGTCGAGACCGGCCCGACCGGCAGCGGCCACATGATGAAGCTGCTGAACAACTTCGTCTCGCTGGGCTATGCGGCGCTCTATGCCGAAGCGCTGACGCTGGGCGCCAAGGCCGGGGTCTCCCCCGGCGTGTTCCACGCGGTGATCGGCGGCGGCCGGATGGACTGCCCGTTCTTCCAGACCTTCTTCGAGTATGTGGTCGGCGGCAATCCGGAGGCGCACAAATTCACGCTGTCGAACGCGCTCAAGGACCTCACCTATCTCGCCGGCTACGCCAACGCGTCGGCCACCGCCAACCCGGTCGGCGCCTCGGTGCGCAACAGCTTCGCCCTGGCGGTCGGGCTCGGCCATGGCGAGGGCTACGTGCCGACCCTGTCCGACATCATCGCCCGCGCCAACGGCGTGACCCTGGAAGGCTCGCCCGGCTCGGCATGAGCCGGCGCCGGGCCACCGGTTCCGGCGCGTCCATCTCTGCGACCCGCCGCTCGAACAGGGCACGCGCCCGGGCATAGAGCGGCCGGTCGATCGGCGTCATCGCATCGAGCAGCGCGTCGAGCCGCGGCGTCATCGGCTCGAGCTCGAGCGCCACCATCTCTGCATTGTCGCGCACCAGGTCCGACAGCACCTGGCGCGGCGCGATCGGCGTCAGGGCGAGGCCGAGCCGGTGGTTGAACAGCCGCCGGCTCTGCTCGAACGCCTCCAGGATGCCGAACGCGGCCATGGCTTCCAACGCCGCCCAGGCCTGCTGCAGCGTACCGTCCGGATCGTCGATGATCGGATGACCCGGCAGCAGCGCCCAGACGCTGTCGGACCGGGTCAGTTGCCCGGCCATGCCGTCGCGCAGCGCCGGGTGCTGGGTCACGCGCGGATGGGCGAAGAACGCCTCGGCGCTGCAGCTCCGCGCCAGCACCAGCAGGTCGTAGAAGTCGCGGTCGCGATCCGGCCGGTGCGCCTTCCAGAACCGGTACAGCGACAACAGGCGCGCCTTGGGCTCGCGCAGCATCGTCAGCACCCGCACCGTGCCCGGGATCGAGCGGCAGTAGGCGAGGTCGAAATGGCCGGAGAACAGCTGGTAGGCGGCCAGCTCGTTGACGGTCCAGTCGCCCAGCGAGGCGTTGCGTTCCGGACAGATCCGCTCCGGCGCGAACTGCCCGCACAGCATCGCATGCAGGGTGGTGCCGCCGCATTTCTCGATATGCACGAAGGCGAGGCGGTCCTGGTGCAAAGCCGGGCGGCCGAGATGGTGCATGCGCTGCATCAGCAGGCGCCGGTTGCGGAACTCCTCCGAGGCGAGAAGCTCGTACTGGAAGCTGCGCACGGCGTCAGGGCCGCCGTCGCTGAAACGGGCGCGATAGACGGCGAGATCCGCCTCGGTCGGGATGCGTCCGAGCAGCCACATGTAGCCGTTGACGATATCGGAATCGCTGATCACCGGCTGATCCTCCCGATCCGGGCCGAGAATGGCAATGGATTATTACGGATTTGTGTCAGGCGCCGAGGCGGCGGCGTTAACCGGGGATTCATCCCGCCGGCCGATGCTGCGCGGCCAGGAGGCTGCCATGGCCATCGAAACCACCGCCGCGACGGCCGCCCCCGCGCCTACCCGCTCGTCCGCGGCCACGGACAAGAGCCAGGGTTCGGCGTTTCGCGCCTTCCTGTCCGACATCAACCCGCTGCAATACATCCCGGTGGTCGGCGCGCTGTATCGCGCCGCGACCGGCGACGAGGGCAACGCGACGCTGCGCTTCGTCGCCTCGCTCGGCACCAGCTTCGCGCTCAGCGGCCCGATCGGCCTCGGCATCACCGTCGCCGAGAAGGTCACCGGCATCGACCCGGAACGCATCGTCCGCGCCCTGCTCGGCCACGTGTTCCACCCTGCCGCCGCGACGACCGCGACCGCCGCGGCGCCGGGCGACAGCGCGGCATCGCCCACCGGGGCGGCGGCGGCGGCCCCGGCCGACCCGACCCCGGACCGGCCCTGGACCAGTTCCGAACTGGCGGCCTACGCGCCGGGCGGCAGCGAGGCCGATCGGCTGAACGGGCTGGAGCTGCAGCGCCTGTCCGCCACCTATGCCTGACCGCGCCCATGGCGAGCCGGCCGCGGCGCCGGGTTTCGGCCGGGCGCGATCGCGCCTATCTCCCGGTCATGCCAGCCACCACCCGGAACCGGGGTCACAGCACGCCGCCGCCAGCGATTCTGCCGCAGCGCTTCGCCGCCTGGTTCGCCGGCCGCGGCTGGGAGCCCCGGCCGCACCAGCTCGCGGTGCTCGAGGCCGCCCGCTCCGGGCAGGACGTGCTGCTGGTGGCGCCGACCGGCGGCGGCAAGACCCTGGCCGGCTTCCTGCCGAGCCTGGTCGAGCTGGACGAGACCGGCGAGCGCGATCGCCTGCATACGCTCTATGTCAGCCCGCTGAAGGCGCTGGCCACCGACATCGCCCGCAACCTGACCGAGCCGGTCGAGCAGCTCGGCCTGCGCCTGCGGGTCGAGACCCGCACCGGCGACACCCCGGCGGACCGCCGGGCGCGCCAGCGCACCCACCCTCCGGACATCCTGCTCACCACGCCGGAAAGCCTGGTGCTGCTGCTGTCGCGGCCGGACGCGGCGGCCGCCTTCGCCGGGCTGCGCCGGATCGTCATCGACGAGGTGCATGCGCTGTCCGGCCTGAAGCGCGGCGACCAGCTTGCGCTCTGCCTGGCCAGGCTGCGCTTGCTGGCGCCCGAGGCACGCCGCGTCGGCCTGTCCGCCACCGTCGCCTGGCCGGACTCGCTGCGCGGCTTCGTCGGCACGCCGCAGCGCCCGGCGGTGCTGATCGAGGCCAGGCGCGGCGCGCCGCCGGCGCTGTCGATGCTGCTGCCGGACCAGCATGTGCCCTGGTCCGGCCGGATGGGCCTGGCCGGCGCCTCGGTGATCCTGGAGCGGATCGCCGCCTCCGGCACCACCATCGTGTTCGTCAATACCCGCGCCCAGGCGGAGCTGCTGTTCGCCGCGCTCTGGCGCATCAACGACGACACGCTGCCGATCGCGCTGCATCACGGCAGCCTGGACATCGCGCAGCGCCGCCGGGTCGAGGCGGCGATGGCGCGCGGCAACCATGGCGGCGACGGGCTGCGCGCGGTGATCGCCACCTCCTCGCTCGATCTGGGCATCGACTGGGGCGGGGTGGACCAGGTGATCCAGGTCGGCGCGCCGAAGGGCGTGTCGCGGCTGCTGCAGCGCATCGGCCGCGCCAACCACCGCATGGACGAGGCCTCGAACGCCATCCTGGTGCCGGCCAACCGGTTCGAGGTGCTGGAATGCCAGGCCGCCATCCATGGCGTCGGCGCGATGGAGCTGGATGGCGAGCCGCCGCGCCCGGGCGCGTTCGACGTGCTGGCCCAGCATGTCCTGCTGATGGCGGCGAGCGCGCCGTTCAGCCCGGATGCGCTCTACGACGAGGTCCGCATGGCGGCGCCGTATGCCGATCTGGCGCGCCGCGACTTCGACGACGTGCTCGGCTTCGTCGAGGATGGCGGCTACGCGCTCGCCGCCTACGAGCGCTACCGCAAGCTGTTCCGCGACTCCGAGGGCATGGTGCAGATCCGCGGCGAGCGGGTGGCGCGGCAGGCGAGGATGAATGTCGGCACCATCGTCGAGGCGCCGGTGATGAAGGTCAGGCTCGGCGGCCCGCGCGGCTTCACGCTGGGCGAGATCGAGGAGAGCTTCGCCAACATGCTGGCACCCGGCGACGCGTTCATCTTCGCCGGGCGCAAGCTCAGATTCGTGCGGCTGCGCGAGGCGGTGGTCGAGGTCGCCGAAGGCGGCGCCGGCGATCCGATGGTGCCGACCTATGCCGGATCGCGCTTCCCGCTGACCAGCGGCCTGGCGGCGCGGGTGCGGCGCATGCTGCACGATCCCGACGCCTGGTCGGCCTATCCGGAGCCAGTACGGGAATGGCTCGAGCTGCAGCGCGAGCGCTCGCTGCTGCCGGGCCCGGACGACCTGCTGGTGGAGATCTTTCCCCGCCACGGGCGGTTCTTCCTGGTCGCGTACTGCTTCGAGGGCCGCAACGCGCACCAGACGCTGGGCATGCTGCTGACCCGCCGCCTGTCGCGCGACGGCGCCGCGCCGCTCGGCTTCGTCGCCACCGACTACGCGATCGCCCTCTGGTGCGCGAACCCGCCCGGCGATATTCCTGCTTTGTTCGCGCCGGAGATGCTGGGCGACGATCTGGAGGACTGGATGGCGGAGAGTTCGATGCTGCGTCGCACCTTCCGCAACGTCGCGGTGATCGCCGGCCTGATCGAGCGGCAGCATCCCGGACAGACCGGGACCCGCCGCCAGGTCACCATCAACAGCGACCTGGTCTACGACGTGCTGCGCCGGCACCAGCCCGACCATGTGCTGCTGCGCGCCACCCGCGCCGAGGCCGCCGGCGGCCTGACCGACGTGGACCGGCTGGCCGACATGCTGCTCCGGGTCGAGCGCCATATCCGCGTCGCCAGGCTCGACCGCGTCTCGCCGCTGGCGATCCCGGTGATGCTCGATATCGGCCGCGAGTTCGTGCGCAGCGACGCCGACGAGGACGCGATGCTCGCCGAGACCGAGGCGCTGCTGGCGGAGGCAAAGGGCGAGGCCGAGCCCTCGACGCAGGCGCTGGTGCTGGCGCCGGGCCATGCCCAGGAACTGCGCCGCCTGACCCGGCAGGCCGGCCCGCGACCGCCCCGGCGCGGGCCGAACCGGGCCGGACGGTCGCGCCGCGCATGAACCCGGCGCCGTTCCATCTGGCCGGCGAGCGGGTGATGCTTGACCCGTCCGGCATCCTGTTCTGGCCGGCGGCCAGGCTGCTGGCGGTGGCGGACCTGCATCTGGAGAAGGGCAGCGCCAGCGCGCGACGCGGCGGTCTGGTGCCGCCCTGGGACAGCCGCCTGACGCTCGATCGCCTGGAGCGGCAGCTCGGCTTCTGGAAACCAGAGATCGTGGTCGCGCTCGGCGACAGCTTCCACGATCCGGACGGGCCGGCCCGGCTGGGGGCAGCGGAATCCGACCGGCTGCGGCGCATCGCCGCCGCGTCGCGCCTGTTCTGGGTGCTGGGCAACCACGACCCGCTGCCGCCGCGCGGGCTGCCAGGCGAGCATGGCGCCTGCCTGGCGCTGGGTCCGCTGGCGTTCCGTCACGAATCGCGCGGACGCGCCTGGCGCCCGGGCGCGGAACAGGCGGAGATCTGCGGCCACCACCACCCGAAGGCGCGGGTCGCGACCCGGGGCGGCACGGTGTCGCGGCCCTGTTTCGTCGGCGATCCGTCGCGCCTGATCCTGCCGGCGTTCGGCGCCTATACCGGCGGGCTCGACGTGCTGCACCCGGCGATTGCCGGCTTGTTCCCGCGCGGCGGCCGCGCTTTCCTGCTCGGGCAGCAGCGCCTGTTCAGTTTCGCCCTGTCCGAGATCGGCGGCCGCGCGGCCTGAGGCGCGCCGATCGCGGCGGCGACGCCCGCGGCGCTAGAAACCCGAAACCGGTTCGGACTGTTCTGCTCTTTTGCACGACGGAGACAACGCGACATGGCCCGCAAGACGGTGGCACTGCTCTGGTTGCGCCAGGATCTGCGCCTGGCCGACCAGCGCGCCCTGGTGGCCGCCCTCGACCAGGCCGACCGGGTGGTGCCGGTGTTCGTGCTCGACGAAGCGGCGGCCGGCGACTGGAAGCCGGGCGCGGCCTCGCTCTGGTGGCTGCATCACAGCCTGGCCGCGCTCGGCCGGTCGCTGTCGGACGCCGGCAACCGGCTGGTGCTGCGACGTGGCGACAGCGCGGCGATCCTGGCGTCGCTGGCGCAAGAGACCGGGGCGGTCGCGGTGCATTGCGGCCGCACCCACGAGCCCTGGCAGCGGGCGCTGGAGGAGAAGGTGGCCGAGGCGCTGGGCGCGGTGCCGCTGCTGCGGCATCGGGTCGCGACCCTGTTCGACCTCGACCAGGTGCGCTCCAAGACCAACACGATCTATGCCGTCTACACCCCGTTCGCCCGCGCCTGCCGGGCGCTGCCCGATCCGGAACCGCCGCTGCCGGCGCCCGCCAGGGTGCCCGGTCCGTCGAATCCGCCGGCCTCCGACCGGCTCGAGGACTGGCGGCTGCTGCCTACCGACCCGGACTGGTCCGGCGGCATGCGGGCGGCCTGGTCCCCCGGCGAGCAGGGCGGCCACGAACGCATGCGGGCGTTCCTGGAGGACCGGCTCGAACTCTACGACGTGGCGCGCAACGTGCCGGGCGACCCGCACGGCACCTCGATGCTCTCGCCGCACCTGCATTGGGGCGAGCTGTCGGCGGTCCAGGTCTGGCACGCCTCGCGCGACGCGGCCCGCGGCCATCGCGGCGTCAAGCGGGCCGGCTTCGACACCTTCCAGGGCGAGCTGCTGTGGCACGAGTTCGCGGCCTACCTGCTGCACAACAACCCGGCGATGCCGGACACGCCGTTGCGCGAGGCCTACGCGCGGCTGCCCTGGCGCCGCGACGCGCGCGGCCTGCGCGCCTGGCAGCAGGGCCGCACCGGGATCCCGATCGTCGATGCCGGCATGCGCCAGCTCTGGCAGACCGGGTGGATGCACAACCGCGTGCGGATGATCACCGCCTCGTTCCTGACCAAGCACATGATGCTGTCCTGGCAGCAGGGCGAGGCCTGGTTCTGGGACACGCTGGTCGACGCCGATCTCGCCACCAACGCCGCGAGCTGGCAGTGGGTGGCCGGCTGCGGCACCGACGCGCAGCCCTATTTCCGCGTGTTCAACCCGGTGACGCAGGGCCGCAAGTTCGATCCGGAGGGGCGCTACGTCCGGCAATACGTGCCGGAACTGGCCCGGCTGCCGGACCGGTGGCTGCACAGCCCCTGGGAGGCGCCGGAGACGGTCCTGTCCCAGGCCGGCCTGGCGCTGGGCTCGGACTATCCGCGTCCGATCGTCGGTCTCGAGGAGGGCCGCGACCGCGCGCTGGCGGCGTTCCGCGACCATGTGCGCGGCGGCGACGCGATGGCGGCCGGGCCATGAATCAGACCGCGATCCCGACCGGACGGGCGCTCAGGATCGTCGGCGACGTGCATGGCGACGCGGTCGGGTTTAGGCACGCGGTGGCGACCGACCGATTCGTGATCCAGCTCGGCGACCTGGTCGATCACGGACCGGACAGCGCCGGGGTGCTGCGGATCATGTTCGAGCTGATCGACCAGCGGCGCGGCCTGTTCCTGCTCGGCAACCATGACCGCAAGCTCGGCCGCGCGCTGGCCGGCCGCAAGATGCGCCCCGACCCGCCGCTCGAGGCCACCCTGGCGCAGCTCGATGCCGGGCTCGCCGAACGGGCGCAGTTCGAGATCGCCCGGGCGCCGGCCTGGCTGGTGCGCGGCCGGACCGGCTTCGTGCATGGCGGTTTCCATACCGGCATGATGCACCAGGCGCCGCCGCCCGGGCTGGAGCGGGTGACGCATCTGCTGTCGCGCGCCCTGTTCGGCGAGACCACCGGCAGGATGCAGGAGGACGGCTTCCCGGAACGGCGCCTGAACTGGATCGATCACATCCCGGACGGCTTCACCGTCTATTGCGGCCACGACCAGCGCAGCACCGACGGCAGGCCGTGGCGCAAGCGCGGACGTGCCGGCGGGCTGGCGGTGTTCACCGATACCGGCGCCGGCAAGGGCGGGCATCTGGCCTGGATCGACCTGCCGGGGTTCGGCGCCGACGACATGGCCGGCGCCGCCATCGACCCGCAGGGCAGGCCCGGCGCCGACCACGAGGCCGGAACGCCGCCACCGGGTCTCGCCCCTTGATACGCGGCCCCAAGCCGTGCAGGGATCGATCAGGAGGTCCGGACACGTGAACACCCTGCTGGAGACCGACGCGGCGACACAGCTCGAAGCGCTGCGCGGCAGCATCGACAACATCGACGCCGCCCTGATCCACATGCTGGCCGAGCGCTTCCGCTGCACCCAGGCGGTCGGCCGGCTGAAGGCCTCGCACGGCATGCCGCCGGCCGATCCGGCCCGCGAGGCCAGACAGGTCGCCCGTCTGCGGCGGCTGGCCGACGACGCCAGGCTCGATCCGGATTTCGCCGAGAAGTTTCTCAGTTTCGTCATACGCGAGGTGATCCGCCATCACGAGGCGCTGGCCGGGGCGCCCGCCCATGCCGAGGCCAGCCCGGCATGAGTGTTGCGGCGCAGACCGGGGCGGCGGAGGCCGAGACCGCGCAGGCCGGTGGTCCGCCGGCGCGCAGCCTGCTGCTGCTGCGCCACGCCAAGGCGACCATCACCGATCCCGGTCCCAACGCCGATCAGCACGACCATGCGCGCGACCTCGCCGAGCGCGGCCGGCACGATGCGTCGGCGATGGGCCGGATCCTGCGCCGTCTGGCGCTGCACCCGGACCTGGCGCTCGTCAGCAGCGCCAGGCGGACGGTACGGACCTGGGAGCTGCTCGGCCGTTTCGACGACCCGCAGCCCACGCTGACGATCAGCGACCAGCTCTATCTCGCCGAGCCGTTCGACCTGCTGGCGATCCTGCGGCGCACCCCCGACACGGTCGGCACGCTGATGCTGATCGGGCACAATCCCGGCATGCACCAGCTGGCGTTGCAGTTGGCCGGGCTCGATGCGCCCAGTTCGCTGCAGGCCGGGCTGAACACCTGCACCATGGTGCGGTTTTCGGTCGGCTCCGGCTGGGACGCGCTGGGCTCCCGGCCGCTCGGCGCGCCCGAACTGATCCGCCCGTGAGCATCGGGCCCGCGTTTCGCCTGACCGACCACCACCACGATGACGGGCGCCGAATGCGGCCGTGCGTCGCCAGAGACGGGAACATTGCATGAGCGCGACCACGACCTCCCACGCCACCATCAGCTATGACGGCAAGACCGCGACCCTGCCGGTGCTGACCGGCACGCTGGGGCCGGCCGTCGCCGACATCCGCAAGCTGCAGGGCGAACTCGGCGTGTTCACCTACGATCCGGCTTACGGCATGACCGCGGCCTGCGAGAGCAAGATCACCTTCATCGACGGCGACGAGGGCGTGCTGCTGCATCGCGGCTACCCGATCGACCAGCTCGCCGAGCGCGCGACCTTCCTCGAGGTCGCCTACCTGCTGCTGAACGGCGAACTGCCGACCAGGGCCGAGGACGACGCCTTCAACGCCACCATCCGCCAGCACACCATGCTGCACGAGCAGTTGCGGCATTTCTTCAACGGCTTTCGCCGCGACGCGCATCCGATGGCGATCCTGTGCGGCACCGTCGGCGCGCTCTCGGCCTTCTATCACGACCATCTCGACATCAACGATCCGAAGCAGCGCGAGATCTCGGCGATGCGGCTGATCGCCAAGGTGCCGACCCTGGCGGCGTGGGCCTACAAATACACCCAGGGCTTCCCGTTCGTTTACCCGCGCAACGACCTCACCTACGCCGAGAACTTCCTCTCGATGATGTTCGCGATGCCGTCCGAGAAGTACGAGGTGAGCCCGGTGCTCGCCCGGGCGATGGACCGCATCCTGATCCTGCATGCCGACCACGAGCAGAACGCCTCGACCTCGACGGTGCGGCTCGCCGGCTCCACCGGCGCCAACCCGTTCGCCTGCATCGCCGCCGGCATCGCCGCGCTCTGGGGGCCGGCGCATGGCGGCGCCAACGAGGCGGTGCTGAAGATGCTCGCCGAGATCGGCACCAAGGAGAACATCCCGGATTTCGTCGCCAAGGTGAAGGACAAGAACAGCGGCGTGAAGCTCATGGGCTTCGGTCACCGCGTCTACAAGAACTTCGATCCGCGCGCCAAGATCATGCAGCAGACCTGCCACGAGGTGCTGGCCGAACTCGGCATCGCCGACGAGCCGCTGCTCGATCTCGCGGTGGCGCTGGAACAGGTGGCGCTGGAAGACCCGTATTTCGTGCAGCGCAAGCTGTATCCGAACGTCGATTTCTATTCCGGCATCATCCTGAAGGCGATGGGCATTCCGACCAGCATGTTCACGGTGCTGTTCGCGGTCGCGCGCACCGTCGGCTGGGTCAGCCAGTGGAAGGAGATGATCGAGGAGCCGGGCCAGCGGATCGGCCGGCCGCGCCAGCTCTATACCGGCGCCGCGCGGCGCGACTTGGTGCCGCTGGCGCAGCGGGGCTGAACCGGCCCAGACGGCGCGGATGCGAACAGGTGCCGCATCCGCGCCAGTATCGTGCCGCTACTGGCCGAAGATCAGCCTGAGCGCCAGGGCGACGGTGCCGGGACCGTTCGGTACCCCGCGCCCGGTAGTGGTGTCGTAGCCGGTGGTGGTGGTGAGCGAGGTATCGGTGTTGAAGCTCAACGCCGAGTAGCTGCCGTCGGCGCGACGCCGCAGCGTGGTCAGCGCGCCGGCGGTCGCGGGAATGCCGAGCGCCTTGAAGCCGTCGATGGTGGTGGTGCCGCCGCTGGTGGTGATGGTGCCCGACAGCTGCTGCGACGCCGCGACGCCGACCGCGTCGGTGAGCGCCTCGTTGCCGTAGGCGGCATAGAGCGGCGCCGGCAGACCGAACGACGCGCCGGGCCGGAACGTGTTGGTGTTCTTGTCGTAGCCGGCGGCCTGGTTGACCAGCGCCCACATCGCCGAGAACACCGGGGCCGCCAGGCTGGTGCCGCCGATGCTGGTGAACACCGACGGGCTGGTGGCGCTGACCGGCTCGACGATGATGGCGCCGGTATAGGGATCGGCGATCAGGCCGAGATCGGGCTGCATGCGGCCGGTGCCCGGCAGGTCCGACTGCCAGGCCGGCTTGGCCAGGAACGCGCTGGCGCCGCCGCCGCCGCCGGCATAGAAGCCCTGCTGCACCGGGGTCGGGTTCGGCGCCGTGGTGGTGCCGAGCACCGCGCGGTAGTTGCCCCAGCCGGTCTCGACCGGCCCGTTCCGGCTCGGCACGTCGATCGAGGTGCCGCCGACCGCGGTCACCCAAGGCGAATCGCTGGGCGAGGACACGTCCTTGTAGCCGAGCGAGGCGCTGTAGTCGCCGCTGTCGCCGGTGGAGAAGTTCAGCGTGATGCCGACCGCCGAGGCTTCCTTGCCGAGCTGGTCCCAGGCGTTGATGGTCGCGCTGTCCGACTGCGTCTCGCCCTCGCCGTAGCTGTTGGAGACGACGTTGCCGACATGGTTGTCGATCACGTACTGCACCACCGCCTGCAGCGAGGTGTCGTAATTGTCGGGCGCCACCGCCAGCACGATCTTGGCGCCGGGCGCGATCGCGTGCGCCAGCTCGATGTCGAGCGCGGTCTCGCCGGCCCAGCCGTAATCGGCCTTGGCCGGGGCGCCGGCCGGGGTGATGATCGAGAAGTTGCTGCTGTCGAAGGGCTTGATGCCGACAGCGGCGAAGAAGGTGTTGGCGTCGGCCATCGCGGTCGGCGAGCCGTACGCATCGACGATGACGATGGTCTGGCCGGTGCCGTCCACGCCGTACTTGTAGGCCTGGTCGATCCCGTAATGGGCGGCGATCTGCTGCGGGGTGTAGGCGCAGACCAGCCCGTTGAAGGCGTAGGTGTTGCCGGTATAGGTCGCCTGGGTGGTGGAGCTGGCCAGCGTCACCGAGCCGCTGTCGAAGCATTTGTTGCTGAACCCGGCCAGCGGCGAGGTCTGGCTGGCGTTGGCCTCGGCCACCGGGATGCCGGCGAACGGCTTGCCGGAGGCGTCGGTCGGCGACACGTGCATGGTGTGCATCGTGCCGCCGGACAGGCCGCTGATGCCCTCGATGCGGCCCAGCAGCGCGCCCTGCGGCTGCACGGCGGCGGTGTTGGCCAGGGTGGTGGCGCCGTCGCGCAGCATGGCGTGGATCTGGGTGCCGAACGCGCGATGCAGCGCCGAGACGTCACCGGTCACGGTGATGCTGGTGCCGCTGGCGTTGCTGCGGCCGATCTGCAGCCCGAAGCCGGTCAGCGCCTTGCGCACCGCGGCGAGGTCGGCCGCCCTGGGGCCGTAGGCGGCGAGTTCGGCCTTGCTCATCCACTGCCGGAACAGCGGGTTGCCCGGCGTGTAGCGGGCGAGCAGCGCCTTCTCGAACCCGGCCTTGTCCGCCATCGGCAAATGCACGGTGACGGTCATGGCCTTGCCGGCGGCGACGGCGCCGAGATCCTGGGCGCCGGCGAAATGGCCCGGCAGGGTGCTGGCCATCGCCGGCAGCTGCGTCGCGCCGGCGAGCAGGAATGCCGCACCCGACAGCAGCCGGGTCAGGCGAGGCGGTGTCGATCGTGTCATGGGGAGAATGCTTCCAGCCAAGGGGTTGCGACCGGCGCAAACCGAAGGCCGGACGACACCAGGCTGGCAGGGGTCGGTCGCGCGCCGGGCCGAGGCTCCGGCGGCATGCTCACCTACTGCGAAAACCCGTTGCGTCGCGCTGCCGGCCATCGTTGCGATGTCGATTTGACTGTGCTGGCGCGATCCTGGAAATGCAACCGGAAATTAACAATTCGTATCGTTAATCCGACGGGCGCGTCAGTCGCAGTCGCAGCCCGGCGTCTCGCCCTCGGCCTGGCGCACCACATGATGGTCGATCCATTCCGACACCAGGCAGCGCGCCTCGCTGATCGAGGCTTCGGGATGGTGGATTCGATACAGCGTCGTGCAGGCATGAAACGCCTGCATGTCGAGGGTCCCGCAGGCCCGCAGCTCGCGATAGGCGGTGACCACGGCCCGCTCGCAGTTGCGTGTGATGGCAGGCGACTTCTCGCTCAAGGCGGCATTCCTTATGCGCGTGCGGCGCGTTGCAAGTCGTTCGCAACCCGTATCCCCTCTCTTATGCACGCGCGGGCCGCTCCGGTTCAAGGTTTCTGTCCGCCGGTGCGCCGGCCATGGATTTTCCGTGGCAGCTTGGATAGTGGTGGGAGGGTAGGTCGGATGGAGGAACTGAGGTCCATGAGCGCAGAAACGCGGGTCCGCCACGCGCCGACCGACTGGGACCGCGACGCGGCCCTGACCACGGCGCGGCTGCTGCTCGAGATCAAGGCGGTCAATTTCCGGCCCGAGGAGCCCTACACCCTCACCTCCGGCTGGAAGTCGCCGGTCTATATCGACTGCCGCCGGATCATCTTCTTCCCGCGCGCGCGGGCCAAGATCATCGACCTGGCGGTCGAGAAGATCGGCCGCCACATCGGCTACGAGAGCATCGACGTGATCGCCGGCGGCGAGACCGCCGGCATCCCGTTCGCGGCCTGGATCGCCGACCGCATGGCGGCGCCGATGGCCTATGTGCGCAAGAAGCCGAAAGGGTTCGGCCGCAACGCGCTGATCGAGGGCGACGTGCCGGAGGGCAAGCGCACCCTGCTGGTCGAGGACCTGACCACCGACGGCGCCTCCAAGATCGTGTTCGCCAAGTCGCTGCGCGACGCCGGCGCGCTGGTCGATCACACCTTCGTGGTGTTCTTCTACGGCGTGTTCCCCGGCGCGCACCGCACCCTGTCGGACATGGGCGTGTCGCTGCACGCGCTCTGCACCTGGTGGGACGTGCTCGAGGCCTGCGCCGAGCGGCCCTACTTCTCCGAATCCGCCGCCGCCGAGGTGCGCCGCTTCCTCGAGGACCCCTGCGCCTGGTCGGCGAAGCATGGCGGGGTCGCCAGCGCCGAGGAGGCGCTAGCCGCCAAGACCGGCCAGACCGCGGCGCCAGGCAGGCAGGCTCCGCCCAAGCCGTCGTGAACCGTCGCGTCCTGGCCGTCGATTCCGGGATCGGCGGCCTCTCGGTGGTCGCGGCCCTGCGCCAGGCCGCGCCCGGGCTCGTGATCGACTACCTCGCCGACAACGCGGTCTATCCGTACGGCGAGCTGAGCGAGGCGGCCCTGGTGGAGCGGCTCGGCGCGCTCCTGGAGCACGCGATCGCCAGGCTTGCGCCGGAGCTGGTGGTGATCGCCTGCAACACCGCCAGCACCGTGGCGCTGCAGGCGATGCGAGCCCGGTTCGCGACGCCGTTCGTCGGCTGCGTGCCGCCGATCAAGTGGGCGGCCAGCCTCAGCGCCACCCGCACGATCGGCCTGCTGGCCACCTCCGCCACGGTGCGCCGGCCCTATCTGCGCGACCTGCAGGCCAGGTTCGCGCCCGACTGCACGCTGATCGCGCATGGCGCGCGCGGCCTGGCCGACATCGCCGAGACCGCGTTCCGCGGCCGCCCGATCGACGAGAAGGCGGTGGTGCGCGAACTGGACGGGCTGTTCGGCCAGCCAGGCGGCGCCATGATCGACGCGGTCGGCATCGGCTGCACCCACTACAGCATCCTGCGCGACAGGCTGGCGGCACTCTCCCGGCCCGGCATCGCCTGGCTCGACCCGGCGGCGGCGGTGGCCCGGCAGACCCTGGCGGTCCTGGAGCGCCAGCCGGGGCACACGCCGGCCGCGCGCCGTGATCCCGGCCGCGCCTGGTTCACCGCCCGTCCCGCCGACGAGGCGCGGCTGGTCCAGAACCTGGGCGCCTACGGCTTCGACGGGCTGACCCGGTTCGAGATGGTGGCCGGGCTCTGTGACACGCGAGCGGGCTGATGGCGTTCACCCGCGCCCGTGCGAGCTTCGGCGGCTTCGAGATCGCCCGCTCGCCGCCGCGCACCGGGATCGCCCACGACGCGATGGTGATCGGCTGGGCGCTCTACGACACCAGGCGGCTGCTGGTCACGGATTCCGCCTTCACCCGCGAGGGCATCCAGAGCGGCCGGCGCGGCCTGACCACGATCGGCGCCGAGACCACCACCGACCGCAACATCCGGGCCGGACGCCGGCTCCCCGATGACGACTACATCTGGATCGGCCATCTGCACGAGCATTTCGGCCATTTCCTGATCAGCACCCTGTCGCGGCTCTGGTCGGTGCCGGATCACCCTGGCACGCCGCGCATCGTCGCGGTCGGCCCTGGGGACCTGTCGCGCAAGCTGCGCCTGCCGTTCGTGGCCTGCGTGCTGGACGCGCTGGGGCTCGACGAGAGCCGGTTCGTCGAGGTGGCCGAGCACGACATCATCCCCCGCATCGCGGTGCCGGAGGCACTGTTCGTCGAGAACAGCGCCGCGCATCCGCAGATGGCGTCGTTCTGCCTGCGGCTGGCGGAGCGGATCGCCGGCCCGGACCCTGGCGAGCGGTCCGGCCAGCCGCTGTTCCTGAGCAAGCGCGCCCTGACCTCGGGGGTCAGGACCATCGAGAACGAGGCCGCGCTGGCCGACCGGCTGGCCGATGCCGGCGTGGTGGTGGTCAGCCCGGAAACCCTGAGCCTCGCCGAACAGATCGCGCTGTGGCGGCGCCATGCGATCGTCGCCGGGTTCGAGGGCTCGGCGCTGCACGGGGCGCTGTTCGTGCGCGACAGGAAGCTGCTGACGCTGAGCCCCGGCGCGCTGGCGCCCTCGAACCAGGTGCTGATCGACGCGATCTGCGGCCACCAGGCGCTCTATCTCAATGCCGGCGGCGCGCTGGTCGAGAGCGGCCCGGTCGCGGGCTTCGCGTCCGCCACCCGGCTGGCCGATCCGATCGCCGCCTCGGCCTCGACGCTGGCGGCGCTGTCGTATCTCGCCGGTGCGGCCGAGCGCATGCAGATGCGCGACATGCGCGAGACGGTGTCGCCGCATTTGTTCCTGGACGAGCCGTTCGGCGGCAACCTGTCGCGCGGCCGGTCGGCGGAGATGAGTTCGGTCGATCCGGCCTGGGCCGCCGCCGCCAGCACCGCGCAGGAGGCCGCGGGCGCGGTGAGCGGCCGGCTGACCGGCTGCTACCAGATCCACTCGGCGCCGGAGATCACCCCCTGGTGGCAGGTCGATCTCGGCCAGAGCTGCCTGATCAACGAGATCCGGGTTTTCAACCGCAACGACGTGGCGCTGGAACGGGAGCGCCACCTGGTGTTGTCCTGCTCGCCCGACGGCGCCGCCTGGACCATACTGGCGCGGCGCGACGCGGCGGAGGATTTCGGCGGCGGCGCGGCGCCGCGCCCCTGGCGCTGGTGGCGCGACATCCCGTTCGAGGCCAGGTTCGTCCGCATCACCCTCGACGGTTCGACCTTCCTGCATCTCGACCAGGTCGAACTGTTCGGCCTCGCGCTGACGGCGGGCATGCCGCCGGCCTTCTGACCGGCGGACCGGTCTCAGCAGCCCCGGCTGACGGTGTAGGCGGCCACTTCCGACAGCAGGTGCCGCACCTCGCTCTCGGGGAAAACCGAGAGCGCCGCGCAGGCCCGGTCGGCATAGGCAGCGGCATGATTCAGCGTCGTCTTGATCGCGCCGGTCCTGGCGATCAGCGCCAGAGCGTGGTCGAGATCCTCCGGCTCCTGGGCGCTGTCCTCGATCACCCGCCGCCAGAAGCCGCGGTCCTCGTCCGACCCGGCATGGTAGGCGGCGAGCACCGGCAGCGTGATCTTGCCCTCGCGGAAATCGTCGCCGACGGTCTTGCCGAGCAGGCGCTGGTCGGCCGCGTAGTCGAGCGAGTCGTCGACCAGCTGGAACGCCATGCCGAGGTTGGTGCCATAGGTGTCGAGCGCGTCCGCCTCGTGCGCGGCGCGCCCGGCCACCACCGCGCCGACCCGGCAGGCGGCGGCGAACAGGGCCGCGGTCTTGCCGTGGATCACCTCCAGATACTTCTCCATCGAGGTCGACAGATCGTTCTGCGTCGCCATCTGCAGCACCTCGCCCTCGGCGATGGTGGCGGCCGCCTTCGACAGGATCGCCATCACCTCGAGCGAGCCGTCCTCGGTCATCAGCTGGAACGAGCGGGCGAACAGGAAGTCGCCGACCAGCACCGAGGCCTTGTTGCCGAACACCGCGTTGGCGCTGGCCAGGCCGCGGCGCAGCGCGCTCTCGTCGACCACGTCGTCGTGCAGCAGCGTCGCGGTATGGATGAACTCGACGCAGGCGGCCAGATTGACGTGGCGCGGCGTCTCGCCCGGCTGCGGCGCGTAGCCGCACATCCGCGCCGCCGCCAGCGTCAGCAGCGGGCGCAGGCGCTTGCCGCCGGCCGCCACCAGATGCGCCGCCAGCTGCGGGATCAGCGCCACCGGACTGTCCATCCTGGCGACGATCGACCGGTTGCAGGCCTGCATGTCGTCGGCGAGCAGGTCCGACAGCGCCCGCAACGCCGCCTCGCCGCCGGCACGTTTTGTCGTTTCGGGCTTTTCCGGCAGGTTCGCGTCGAGACTGACGGCAAGGCCCAAGCGAATGCTCCACGGTCCAGGAACGGCGAGGCAGATATGAGCGGCGCGATGCGGTGGGTCAAGGATGCGGCAGCCGCGCCCGGCGGCCACCCGACCACCGATGGCAGCCTGCTCGGCGGCCGCGTCGCCTACCGTCAGTATCGCGATTTCCACCGCACCGGGCTCGAACCGGTGCTGATGGCCGCCGCGGTTCCGGCCGGCCCGGGCGACCGGGTGATCGAGGCCGGCTGCGGCGCCGGCGCCGGCCTGCTCTGCCTCGGGCAGCGCGTCTCCGGGCTGCAGGCGACCGGGGTGGAGCAGGATCCGGACATGGCGGCGCTGGCGCGCCACAACCTGGCCGCCAACCGGCTGGACTGGCCGGTGCGCGCGGAGCGGATCGAGATCTTCGCGGCGACCACCCAGGCGACGCGGTTCGACCACGGGTTCGCCAATCCGCCCTGGCATCGCCGCACCGCCAGCCGCTCGCCCGAGCCCAGGCGCGACCTGGCCCGGCGCGGCACGGACACGGTGCTTTACGACTGGCTGGCCGCGTTCGCGCGCTGCCTGCGGGCCGAGGGCACGGTGACGCTGGCGCTGCCGGCGGCCCTGCACGCCCAGGGCAGCGCGGCGCTGCTGGAACAGGGGTTCGGCAGCGTGCGGCTGATGCCGTTCTGGCCGAAAGCCGGCCGGGCGGCGCGTCTGCTGCTGCTGCAGGCCCGGCTCGGCGGCCGTGGCGATTCGGTCGTGCTGCCTGGGCTGATCCTGCACGAGCAGGACGGCCGTTTCACCGCCGCCGCGCAGGCGGTGCTGCAGGACGGCGCGGCGCTGGTGCTGGGCGGCTAGGAGAGCAGGCGGCGGCCCGCCCGCGACAGCGGAGTGATCAGACCGCCTTGCCGCGGCGCAGATGCCAGAGCCGGTGATGCGCCGCCACCATGCCCTCGACCGCCCGGCGTCCGGCGGAGGGCGAGCCCGGGCCCAGTTCGCGCACCACGTCGTTCATCACCTCGAGCAGGGCGGCGGCGATGTCGAGCGCGCCCAGGTCGCAGGCCTGGTGGATCGCGACCAGCAGCCGGTCCGGCAGGCGACGGCTCTGCCGGGCGGGTTCCAGGCTGTGCAGACTGGCCGTCTCGACCACCATGCCCTGCACGATCGCCGCCGCGCGGTCGTCGGCAGGACGCTCGGGCAGATTGAACAGACGGTCCTGCTGCAATGTCGTCATGCTCCGGCTGTCGGGCGGGGTTGAAGCGGGCCGCCCATACCATCCTGCCTAGGCATATATCGATAATTTTTCGTTAACGAAACGGACTATGTCGTAAAAACGGACGCGTTCTTCGGTTCGTGATCGCGCAGATGGCCCTTTCGCGTCTCCAGCCGGCGTTCCGCGGCCTTGAACGCCTCCTTCACGGCGCTGCGCACATCGGGATGGGCGCGCCGCTCGCGGGCATGGTGCGGCTCGTGCGAAACCACGATCTCCTGGCCGGGCACCGACAGGACGATATGCACCTCATAGAGATTGCCGGTGCGGTGCTGCTGGTGCAGCTGCTCGACGGAGACCCGGGCGCCGACCAGCGGGCCGAACCGCGCTTCCAGCCGCTCCATCTGCGCGGTGATCTCGGCGGCGACCGAGTCCGAATGTTGGAGATTGTGGAACGCGATCTCGAGCGGACGGTCCATGGCCGGTTTCCTCCTGCTGGACTGGCGTCAGGCGCCCCACGGATGCAGACCGGGGGCATGACGCCGGGCAGGAGGATCAACGGCGGCCACGCCGCGCGGTTGCGCGGTCAGGCGGGGACCGCGGTCTCCGCGTGCCAGTCGCTGCCGATCGAGGAGCTGAACGCCTCCTCCCAGGTGCCGCTGGTGGAGGCGCGGCTGTACTCGGTGGAGCGGTTCTCGAAGAAGTTCGCGTGCTCGACGGCGTTGAGCAGATCGTCGAGCCAGGGCAGCGGGTTGCTCTCGACGTTGTAGAGCGGCTCCAGCCCGAGCTGCAGCAGGCGGCGATCGGCGATGAACCGGATGTAGCGCTTGACCTGCGCCGCATCGAGCCCTTCCACTGGACCGAGTTCGAAGGCCAGGTCGATGAACGCGTCCTCGTGATGCACGATCGTCGAGCACACCTCGGTCAGCTCCGAGCGCAACCGGTCGGTCCAGATCTCCGGGTTCTCCTGGATGAAGGTCCGGAACAGGCGGATCACCGACAGGCAGTGCAGCGTCTCGTCGCGCACCGACCAGGTCACGATCTGGCCCATGCCCTTGAGCTTGTTGAAGCGCGGGAAGTTCAGCAGGATCGCGAACGAGGCGAACAGCTGCAGCCCCTCGGTGAAGGCGCCGAACGCGGCCAGGGTCTTGGCGATCTCGTGCTTGTTCTCGACCGAGAAGCCCTGCATGTAGTCGTACTTGTCCTTCATCTCCTTGTACTGGAGGAAGGCCGAGTATTCCTGCTCCGGCATGCCGATCGTATCGAGCAGATGCGAATAGGCGGCGATATGCACCGTCTCGATGTTGGAGAACGCCGAGAGCATCATCAGCACTTCGGTCGGTTTGAAGACCTGGCTGTAATGCTTCATGTAGCAGTTGTTCACTTCTACGTCGGACTGCGTGAAGAAGCGGAAGATCTGCGTGACCAGGTTCTGTTCCGACGCCGACAGGTTCTTGTGCCAGTCCTTGACGTCGTCGGCGAGCGGCACTTCTTCCGGCAGCCAGTGCACGCGCTGCTGGGTGTGCCACGCCTCGTAGGCCCAGGGGTAGCGGAACGGCTTGTAGACCGGGTTGGACGTCAGCAGGTCGAAGCGTGGCTCCGGCCGGTTGTCCGGGACGTTCTGATCCATGGAAAGATGCTCCGCGTCGGTCGATCTGGACAGGGCTCGGCGGGCCCGTCAGGCCCTTCCGAGTCGGTTCGCGGAGTATGGTCCATCACGCCCGGCTGGACCAGCTTTCTTCGAACAAAACACAACATATGGTGTTCAATTCGCGATGAGCCCCTTGATCTAGTCGTGCCGAGCCAGGGCCTCGCGCAGATCGTCGCAGACATGGGCGCCGAAATCGTCGCGTGCGAGATAGGCCAGCATCTGGCTGGCGGTCTCGTCGGCGGGCACCAGGGCGCCGTTCGCCTGCAGCGCCACGAACAGCGACTGGGCCGGCGCCGGCGTCTCGCGCACCGTCTGCTGCATCCCGGTATCGACCACCCCCGGCGCCAGCGACACCGCCCGCACCGACGCGCCCGGCTGGTCATACTCGGCGCTCAGCGCCCGGATGAACCCGTCCAGTCCGGCCTTGGCGGCGCAATAGGCGCCCCAGTGCGGGATGCCGCGTCGTCCGGCGCCGGACGAGACCGCCAGGATGCGCCGCTCGACGCCCCAGGATTCGGTGGACCGCAGGAACCTGGCGGCGAGCAGCATCGGCACGGTCAGGTTGAGCCGCAGATGGCGGTCGACCGCATCCGCCTGCAGCTCTCGGACCGGCGCCAGCGGATCGATCATCGCCGCGTTGAGGATCAGGCACACCGGACCCGCTTGCTTCTCGGCCTGGGCCTGCTGGCGCTGCAGGGCGTCCTCGATCCAGCGCGTCGCCGCCTCCGGGTCGGCCAGATCGACGCTGGTCCAGTCGAGCCGGTCGCTCGCCGTCGGCGCCGCGCCGCGCGCCGCCGCGATCACGCCATGGCCCTGCTCCAGCAGCCGGCTGACCAGGGAGCGTCCGAGCCCGCGCGACCCGCCGGTGATGACATGCAAGCCCATCCGCTCAGCCCTCGCGATAGGTGACGGTGATTTCGCCGAGATCGAAGCCCGGCCCGGCGCAGGCGCCGGTCACCGTCTCGCCGGGGCGCACCGGGCCGACCCCGGCCGGGGTGCCGGTCATGATCAGGTCGCCGGGCGCCAGGGCGACGAAGCGCGACAGGAAGGCGATCGCATCGGCGACCGGCCAGATCATGTCGGCCAGGTCGCCGGACTGGCGAAGCTGCCCGGCCACCGACAGGGTGATGGCGCCGGAAACGGGATAGCCGATCGCCTCGGCCGGGACGATGGCGCCGATCGGGCAGGATTCGTCGAACCCCTTGGCGAACGACCAGGGACGGCCGGCCTGCTTGGCCGCCGCCTGCAGGTCGCGCCGTGTCATGTCGAGCCCGACTGCATAGCCGAACACATGCGATAGCGCCCGCGCCGGATCGATGTCGTGGCCGCCGACGCCGATCGCTGCCACCAGCTCGACCTCGTGATGCAGCTCCGCGGTCTGCGACGGAAAGTCCAGCGTGCCGCCGCCCGGAACCACCGCGTCGCCGGGCTTGGAGAAGAAGCACGGCGGCGCGCGGTCCGGGTCGGCGCCCATCTCGCGCGCATGGTCGGCGTAGTTCTGCCCGACGCACCAGATCCGACGCACCGGGAACGGCGTCGGGTGGCCGCGGACCGGCACCACCGGCTGCGCGACGGTGAAGCCGGCCGCCATGCCGGCGGTCTCGCTCAGTCGCCGATCCACCATTTCACCGGCTCCGGCTCCGGCTCCGATGTCGCCGGACGCGCCGACGACAGCCGCGGCCGGCCGCGGCCGCGCTTGACCGGGGGCAGATCCTTGAAGGCATCGTCCGGCTGCTCGTCGGCCGGCGCGGACAGCGTGGCGGGGGAAGCGGCAGGGGCCGGTTCCGGCTGCTGCGCCAGCGCCAGCATCGCCTGGCGCTGCGCCCGCGCCTCGGTCAGGTCGATCTCGAGATGCGCCAGCCGGGTCTGGGCGTGCTGCAGGGCGGTCTTGACCTCGGCCAGACCGCGCTCGGCCGCGGACCGCGCCTGTTTCTCGCGCTCGAGCTCACGCTCGAGCAGGGCGGTGCGCTCGTCGGCGGCGGAATCCGCCGCATCGTGCCGCCCCTGGTCGTGGCGGACGCCCTCGTGACGCCCGGCCGCGCGCTCGCGGGACACGTATTCGACCGGCACATGCTCGTTCTGGCTGAAGCGGCGGCGTCGGGCGTCCGGCGAGGCCGAGGCGGCGGAGGCCTGCTCGCCGCCACGCCGGGAATGGTTGCCCTGGCCCTGATGCTGGCCGCCGCCACCGGCTCCCATCCGCAACAAGGCCTGGCGCACCGCATCGTCCGATGGGGTGAGCGCGTCGTCCGACGAATCCACGGGGGAATTCAACGAGAGTTTCTGATTCAAGACATATCCTGTCGCAGAGACGGGCGGATCGCCGCCGCCGGACCGTCTGAGCCGGGCGATGCTTGGGATCCGCGACAGGCCTGTCGACCCGTCGGAAGTTGTTCCCTGCTAGCGCGATTCGCCCGGTTCCGCAAATCGCGCCGTCCTGACGGCGGTTTCGGCGGATCGCCACGGTATCAACCGGGCGCGCCGTATGCTGTAAAGCGCGCCAATCGTAACCGGAACCCTGGCCCATGACCGATCAGCCGCGCCCCGTTCTCGTCACCCATGGCGGCAAGTTCCATTGCGACGAGGTGGTCGCCTATACGGTGCTGCGGCTGGCGCTCGGCCTCGAGGCGCCGGGGGCCGACCATACGCTGCTGCGCACCCGCGAGGCCGGGCCGATCGCGGCCGGCGACATCGTGTTCGACGTCGGCGGCCGCTTCGACCGCGACGCCGACCGGTTCGACCACCACCAGCGCGGCGCGCCGCTGCGGGCGGACGGCACGCCGTTCTCGTCGGCCGGCCTGATCTGGGACAAGTACGGCGCCAGCGCCGTCGCCGCGCTGCTGCCGGCGTCGGAGCAGGCGCTCGCCGGGCGGATCGCCGGGGAGATCGATGACGGCATGATCCGCCGCATCGACGAGATCGATAACGGGATCGGCGCCGACGGCCCGCCGCGACGCGACGCGCTGGGGCTCGCCAGCCTGATCGGCGAATTCAATCCCGGCTGGGACGATCCGGCCTCGCAGGGGGCCGGCGCCGGCGACGCGGCGTTCCTGCAGGCAGCCGCCTTCGCCGATGGCGTGCTGCGCCGTCGCATCGCCGGGCTGCGCGCCCGGCTCGCCGCCGAGGCGGAAGTGCTGGCGGCGCATCGCGACGCCGCCGACCCGCGTCTGCTGGTGCTGGAGCGCGGCATGCCCTGGAAGAACGTGGTGCTCGGCCATGCGCTGCCGGTGCTGCTGACGGTCTCGCCGGCCTCGAACGGCAACTGGATGCTCGACACCGTGCCGCCGGAACCCGGCTCGTTCGACCAGAAGCTGCCGCTGCCGGCGGCCTGGGCGGGGCTGCCGGAAGCCGATCTCGCGCGCGTCACCGGGGTGGCGGATGCGGTGTTCGTGCATCTGCGCCGCTTCGTCGCCGCCGCCCGAACCCGCGACGGCGCGATCGCGCTCGCCAGGCGCACCCTGGAGCAGGCCCCAACCGCGAGCCCGAACCCGGGCTCGGTCTAGACCCCGGCGGCTACGGGCGATCGGCGCAGTTGGTCTGGCCGGTGGCGATGCAGTCCTGCCTGACCATGTAGCCCTTGATCACCGGGAACAGCAGCACTCCGCCATAGATCGCCGCCAGCACCAGCGCGATCACCACGAACGGCAGTAGGCTCGGCAGCTGGCTCGGCTTCTGCGGCTCGGACATCGGCTCAGCCTTTCACGGGGAGGCGGTGCTCGAGTTCCGGCATCGCCTCGACGAGTTCGCGCAGCTCCCGGCCGGACAGGCCGAACGCCGCCGGATCGAGCGGGCCGGGCGTGGCCAGCGCCGCCCGCAGCAGCGCCGTCGCCTGGCCGGAAAGGGTGCTCGCGTTCATCACGTAGTCTGCGAACGCCTGGTGCACGTCGGGCACCCAGGCCTGCACCATGTCGCCGATCGCCACCGCGTAGGCGCGGATCTCGGCCTGGGCGTGCGCATCGGCGCGCAGGCTGAGGAAGCGCAGCAGGTTCCAGAGATTCACCTTCCAGTAGAACTGGGTGTAGATGCCGACCGGCAGGTTGATCCGCGCCAGCTCGCGCGCCACCGCCGGACGGGTCTCGTCCCGCTTGCCGCCATCCTCGGCCTCGTTGAGCATCCACAGATAGTTGTCGTAGCAGCGCGCGGCGTCGTCGCGCAGCATCTCGACCACCCTGGCGGCGTCGCCCGGCGCCATCGCCTCGCCGCGTCCCTGCCGGTTCGAGGCCGACTGCGCCGCGACGTCGCCGGCATCGGGGATGTAGAACTCGCGTTCCAGCACCGAATAGCGCGCCGAATACTCGTTGATCGAGGCGGTCCGGTGCCGGAACCATTGCCGGGTCACGAAGATCGGCGCGCGCACATGCAGCTTTATCTCGCACAGCTCGAACGGCGTGGTGTGACGGTGGCGCATCAGGTAGCGGATCAGCCCGCGATCGCCCTGGACCGCCCGGGTGCCGCGGCCGTACGACACCCGCGCGCCCTGCACCACGGCGGCATCGTCTCCCATGTAGTCGACGACCCTAACGAAACCCTTGTCGAGCACCGGCACCGGCTCGAACAGCAGCGCCTCGAGCCCCTCGCTGACGGCGCGTCGGGTCACGTTGGCGGCGGCGCGGCTTTCTGCGATCTCCTGGAGCTGGCTCTCGGTCAGATTCTGCATCGGCCTTCTCCCGGGCGACCGCACTGGACGCGACCCCTGCCGTCACCTATATCTGGCGGTGCAAGAGGGCAACCTCGGCTATGGCGATAAACGGTACGTGGAATAAACGTTGTGGACCCGGGGGCAGTGCCCGGCGTCTCCACCAGCTCCCCAGGGGGCGATGCGGGGACGAAACAGGCTCGACACGCGTGGTAAAGACCTACCTTTTGCCCGGCATGATACCGCCGTTATCGGGTCATATCACAAGTGCCAATGATAACCATGAGGCGCTCGCTGTCGCTGCATAAGCGATAAGCGCGGTTCGGGGGGGCACCGGGCAACAGAAGCCCCCCCACTCGAGACGGCGCGCCGGTCCGGACCCGGGCATTTCGGACAGGGCTCGGGCGGGACGGCGACGGGTTGCGGCCGGACGGCGATTGTCGCATGGCTTGGCCGGACAGGTGGGATGAGGGTGCCGAGCATGGCCGAGGACGATGTCGGCGGGATCTCCGACGAGAATGACGGGCTGATGGCCGAAAGCCTGCTTCCGTATGACCGCTGGATCGAACAGGCCTACAAGCAGGTCATGGTACGGGCGCTGAACCATGCCGCCACCGAGGGCCTGCCGGAGGGCCACCATTTCTACATCACCTTCCGCACCGACGATCCGCTGACCGTGGTGCCGAAGCGCATGCTCGCGCAGTATCCCAGCGAGATGACCATCGTGCTGCAGCACCAGTTCTGGGACCTCAAGGTCGACGAGGACGCCGATCTGCTGACCGTCGGGCTGTCGTTCGGCAGCGTGCCGACCACGCTCGCGGTGCCGCTGCGCGCCATCACCGGCTTCGCCGATCCGCATGTGCGGCTGGCGCTGCGCTTCACCGCCGACACCGCCCATGCCGAGCCGGCGCCGGAAGCGGCGCAGCCGCCACCGCAGCCCGAGGCGACGGCCGCCGACGAGGACGGACCCAAGCCCGATCCGACGCCGCAGGTCGTCAGCCTGGACGCGTTCCGCAAGCGCTCCAACCCGAGCTGACCCCGCCGCCCCGAGCCGAACGGAACGCCGCGATGAACGCCTTGCCGCCGACTCCTCGTCCGCCCGTCAAGCCGTTCGCCTACGGGCCGATGTTCCCGCTCGGGCCGGACCAGACGCCCTGGCGCAAGCTGCAGATCGACGGCGTCACGGTCTCGCAGTGCGACGGGCGCACCGTGCTGCGCATCGCGCCCCAGGCGCTGTCCGATCTCGCCGCCGCCGCGTTCCGGGATGTGTCGCATCTGCTGCGTCCGGCGCACCTGGCGCAGCTGCGTCATATCCTGACCGATCCGGAATCCTCTGCCAACGACCGCTTCGTGGCGCTGGACCTGCTGAAGAACGCGTCGATCTCGGCCGGCGGCGTGCTGCCGATGTGCCAGGATACCGGCACCGCGATCGTGTTCGGCAAGAAGGGCCAGCGGGTCTGGGTCGAGGGCGACGAGGAGGCGGCGCTGTCGCACGGCGTCTACCGCACCTACACCGAGACCAACCTGCGCTACTCGCAGATGGCGCCGCTGACCATGTTCGACGAGGTCAATACCGGCACCAACCTGCCGGTGCAGTTCGACATCGCCGCGGCGCCGGGCGAGCACCATGCCGACGAGTTTCACCTGATGTTCATCGCCAAGGGCGGTGGCTCGGCCAACAAGACCTTCCTGTTCCAGGAAACCCGCGCGCTGCTGGCGAGCGAGGAAAAGCTGCTGGAATGGCTGGGCGGCAAGATCCGCGCGCTGGGCACCTCGGCCTGTCCGCCCTACCACCTGGCGATCGCGATCGGCGGCACCTCGGCGGAACTCGCGCTCAAGACCGTCAAGCTGGCATCGACCAAGTATCTCGACACGCTGCCGACCGAGGGCAGCGCGCTCGGCCATGCGTTCCGCGACGTGGCGCTCGAGCAGGCGGTGCACAAGCTGACCCAGTCGCTGGGCATCGGCGCGCAGTTCGGCGGCAAGTATTTCTGCCACGACGTGCGCGTGGTGCGCCTGCCGCGCCATGGCGCGTCGCTGCCGGTGGGGATCGGCGTGTCCTGTTCCGCCGACCGCCAGATCAAGGCCAAGATCACGCCGGACGGCATCTTCCTCGAACAGCTCGAGACCGATCCGGCGCAGTATCTGCCCGACGCCACCGACGCGATCCTCGGCGGCGAGACGGTGCAGGTCGATCTCGACCGGCCGATGTGGGAGATACGCCAGCTGCTGTCGCGCTATCCGGTCAAGACCCGCCTGTCGCTGACCGGCACCGTCGTGGTGGCGCGCGACATCGCCCACGCCAAGTTCCGCGAGCGGCTCGATCGCGGCGAGGGCCTGCCGGACTACCTCAAGAACCACCCGGTCTACTATGCCGGGCCGGCCAAGACCCCCGACGGCATGCCGACCGGCTCGTTCGGCCCGACCACCGCCGGCCGCATGGACAGCTATGTCGACATGCTGCAGGCGGCGGGCGGCTCGTTCGTGATGCTGGCCAAGGGCAACCGCGCCCGCGCGGTCCGCGATGCCTGCCAGAAATATGGCGGCTTCTATCTCGGCTCAGTCGGCGGCCCGGCCGCCAGGCTGGCGCAGGACTGCATCCGCAAGGTCGAGACGCTGGAATATCCCGAACTCGGCATGGAGGCGGTCTGGCGGATCGAGGTCGAGAACTTCCCTGCCTTCATCGTCATCGACGACAAGGGCAACGATTTCTACGACGGGCTGACCTGATCCCATGCGCTTCACCGTCGACCGGCTCGACCATCTCGTCATCACCTGCCGCGACGTCGCCAAGACGTCGTCCTGGTATCAGCGGGTGCTCGGCATGGAGCACGAGGAATACGGCCGCAACCGCCGCTGCGCGCTGAAATATGGCGGCCAGAAGATCAACCTGCGCCCGTACGGCGCGGATGGCTGGGTCACCGCCGAGGATGCGATGCCCGGCACCCAGGATCTGTGTTTCGTGACCGCGGTCGCCAGCGACGACGTGATCGAGCATCTGCGCGCCTGCGGCGTGACCGTCACCGAAGGCCCGGTCGCCCGCCTCGGCGCGCTGGGCCCGATCACCTCGGTCTATTGCCAGGACCCGGACGGCAACCTGATCGAGATCAGCTCCTACCAGGGCTGAGGAATTGCGAACGGCGCGCGCCATCGCATGCGCCGTGATGCTGGCAGGTCTTGGCGCCTGCGGCCGGTCGAACGATGCGGCGCTGGCGGCGCGCGGCGAGATCGACCCGGCCGCGCCGGTGAGCGCTCATGCCAGCCTGGTGATCGACGCCCCGCCGGAGATCGTCTGGGCGCTGCTGAGCGATATCGACCATTGGCCGGACTGGCAGCCCGGCATCGACCGCGTATCGATCCTCCTCCCCGCGCACGGCCCTGCCGTCGCAGGCGCACGGTTCGACTGGTCGACCGGCCACGTCACCATCCATTCCAGGATCGCCCTGCTGGTGCCGCGGGAACGCCTCGCCTGGACCGGACGGATGCTCGTGTTCCGGGCGGTGCATTGCTGGCGCCTGATCGCGCTGGCGAACGGCGCGACCCTGGTCACGACCGACGAGTCCCTCTCCGGCTGGCCGGTCGCCTGGCTGATCTCGCGGCAGGCGCTCACCGGGACCGACCAGGACTGGCTCGATGCGCTGCGGCGGGCGGCGCTGTCCAGAAAAACGGCATTGACCGCCCGGCGCCGGACCGGCTGACTGTCGCCGCCGCATGAGGGTTCCGCGATGGTCCGGATGGTCGTCGGTCGCACGGTTCTGTGCCTGGCCTGCCTGCTCTGCCTGCCGGGCGGACCCGGGTCGAGCCACGCCGCGACCGCCGCCGCGCGCGACCAGGGACCGGTGGCGATCGGCGACAGCCTGGCGATGACGGTCTATCTGCAGCCGCGCGACATCGACGCGCTGGAGCGGTTCGACCGCGCGCTGCAGGATCCCGGCGACCGGCGGTTCCACCGGTTCCTAACCCTTCAGAGCTTCGTCGCCCGCTACGCGCCGACCGATGCGCAGCTGGCGATGGTAGAGGCCACGCTCAGGCAACTCGGCTACACGATCGGCACCGTGTTTCCCAACCACCTGGCGCTGCAGGTGACCGCGACCGCCGGCACCGCGCAGCGCAGCTTCGGCCTCGCCCTGCATCGCTTCACCCTGGACGGCCGCACCGGCACCGAATCGCTGACCGCGCCGACCATCCCGTCCAGCCTGTCGCCGCTGCTGCGCGGGATCGGCGGCTACGACACGCTGCAGCCGTTGCATTCGGGCGAACTCGGCGCCCCGACGGCGGTCAGCGAAGCGCCGACCGCCCGCTCCGCCGGCCCGGTCGGTGCGTCCGGCAACAGCGTCGGCCACTACGCGCCGTCGGATTTCGAAGCCCGCTACGACGTCACCCCGCTGGTCGCCGCCGGCGCCACCGGACGCGGCACCACGATCGGCATCGTCACGCTGTCGAACTTCGCTGTAGCCGACGCGGCGCAATTCTGGTCCGGCTACGGCATCACGGTCGGCGCGGACCACCTGACCAAGATCGACGTCGATGGCGGGACCGATCCGAAAACGCCCTACAGCGACGGCGATCCCAGCGAGAGCGATCTGGACGTGGAGCAATCCGGCGCGATCGCGCCGCAGGCGCGGGTGCTGGCCTATGTGGCGCCGAACCGCGGCAACGCCACCTTCCTCGACGGGTTCGAGGCCGCCGCCTCCGACAACCTGGCCGACGTGGTGTCGTGCTCCTGGGGCAAGGCGGAGAGCGCGTTCTACGCCAACGATGCCACCGGCACCCCGGCCAGGACATTCTATCTCGACGCGTTCCACGACGTGTTCCTCGAAATGGCGGCGCAGGGACAGACCGTGTTCACCGACGCCGACGATAACGGCGCGTTCGAGATCAACAGGTTCGACTACCCGGTGTTCGACGGCAGCACCCAGGTCGCGACCCCGTTCTATTCGATCCATCACCCGTCCAGCGATCCGCTGGTGACCGCGGCCGGCGGCACCACCGTGCCGTTCGCCGGCACCTATAGCGGGCTGCGGATCGACATCGCCCAGGAACAGGCCTGGAGCTGGAGCTATTTCCCGCTGGCGGCGCTGGCGCAGGGCGGCGACGTCGCCAAGGCGATCGAGAACGATTTCGCGGTCGGCGGCGGCGGCGGGGTCAGCCTGCATTTCGGCGTGCCGCCCTACCAGCGCGGCCTCGCCGGCATACGCACGACGCAGCCGAACCAGGCGCTGTACGAGATCGCCGCCGACGGCACCCGCACGCTGGTGACCACCGCGCCGGCGGGCTTCGCCGGCCGCAACATCCCCGACCTGTCGGCGGATGCGGATCCGGATACCGGCTATACCAGCGTCGTGTCCGGAACCCTGCGCGCCTTTCGTGGGGGCACCAGTTTCGTCGCGCCGCAGTTCGCCGGCACCACGGCGCTGCTGGTGGAGAAACTCGGCCACCGCCTCGGCCAGCTCAACCCGCTGCTCTACCGGCTGCAGAAGCAGGGCGCGCCGCCGGCGCGCGACATCGCCAGCGGCGACAATTGGGGCTACCTGGCGCAACCGGGGTACGACCAGACCACCGGCCTCGGCGTGATGGATGCGGCCCGCCTGTTCGACGGGCTGGCCGGCATCGACCGCACCGCGCGCTGAATGGCTGGCGCGCCGGAGCCGGGAGACCGGCTTCCCTCCTGTCGATCCTTGTCGCGGTGGCATCACGATGAATGACCAGATCGTCTCGGCCGCCGCGGCGCTGCTGCTCGCCGCCCAGCTCGGCGCAACGCAAGCGGCGGCGCAGGATACCGGCGGCCCGACCCGGCACGAGTTCGTCATCCACGCCTTCGCCACCGAGGGCGGTCCGGTGCTGCCGGAGGCGCGCATCGTCTACGGCACCATGGGCACGCTGAACGCGAAGGGCGACAACGTGGTGCTGCTGCCATCGCACTACATGGCCGACATGCACGGCTACGACTGGCTGATCGGCCCCGGCAAGGCGCTCGATCCCGCCAGGATGTTTCTCGTCACCAGCGAATTGTTCGGCAACGGACGCTCCTCGTCGCCGAGCAACACGCCGGAGCCGTTCCACGGGCCGCGTTTCCCGGCGATGACGATCCGCGACAATGTCGAGGCGGTGCACCGCCTGCTGGTGGAACAGCTCCATGTCAGGCATCTTCGCGCCGTCATCGGCTTCTCGATGGGCGCGCAGCAGGCGCTGCAATGGGCGGTCAGCTATCCGGACTTCATGGACCGGATCGTCGCCACCTCCGGCACCGCCAGAACCTACGGCCACGGCATCGTCCGCCTAGACGGGCAGATCGCCGCCATCACCACCGACCCGGTATTCGCCGGCGGCGACTACAAGACCGAGCCGGCGAAGGGAATCGCCGCCACCGCGCTGGTCTGGCTCGGCTGGCTGTATTCGCAGGAATGGTGGCGACGCGAACTCTGGCGCGAGGGCAGCCCGCCCGGCGCCGGCCTGCGGCAGGCGGTCGATCGCATGACCCGCGATTTCTTCGCCGGCGACGACGCCAACGACCTGATCCTGCAGATGCGCACCTGGCAGGCAAACGACGTCGGCGCCACGCCACCCTTCAGGGGCGACGTCGAGGCGGCGCTGCGCTCGATCAAGGTGCCTGTGCTCTACATGCCGTCGGCCACCGACCTGTATTTCCCTGTCGAGGATGCACGCTACGAGGCCGGGTTCATCCGGCACTGCACCTTCACGCCGATCCCCTCGCTCTGGGGCCACCCGGCCGGCGCCGGAGCGAGTGCCGCCGATGCGCGGTTCCTGAACACGCACATCGCCGCCTTCATGGCGCGGCCAGCGCACCGATAGGCGCCCTGCCGCAACCCGGTTGTCATGAGGCTTGCGCCCCGGTTTGTCCTTCCGTCGAATGGAATGGTGTTGTAACGATTGCGAAAACGATCCGGAGCAGAACAATGGATGTGGGTGCGGAGCATCGGCGGCAGCAGACGCGGTTCCTCCAGTACGACGGCACCATCGGCGAACTCTATCCGATCTTCCTGCTCAACCTCCTGCTCACCGTCGTCACCCTCGGGATCTGGCGCTTCTGGGCGGTGACCAGGATGCGCCGGTATGTCTCGTCGCGCACCAGCCATGACGCCCAGCGTTTCGACTATGACGGCACCGGCGGCCAGCTGTTCGTCGGCTTCCTGATCGCGACCGGCATCATCGTCGGCCTCTATGTCGCGGCCATCGTGCTGATGCTGGTGCTGGGCTCCATCAGCAAGCTGCTGGTCATCCTGCCGATGCTGGGGCTGTTGTTCGCCATCCTGGTGCTGGCGCTCGGCGCGCCGTTCTCCGCGCAGCGCTACCGCCTCAACCATACGCTCTGGCGCGGCATACGCGGCGGCATGGAAGGCTCGATGATCCGCTACGGGCTGTGGTCGGCGCTGTATCTGGCGGCGTCGGTCCTCACCTTCTATCAGCTGCTGCCCTGGATGCGCCTCAGGCTCTACCAGCGGCGCGTCAATGCCAGCTTCTTCGGCAGCCAGCGCCTGCACGCCGAGGGCCGGGCGATGCCGCTCTATCTCGCCTGGCTCGCCACCTTCGCCGGATTGCTGGCGCTGCTGGTGGTGGTGTTCAGCGTGCTGTGGGCGTTCGAGAGCGACAAGATTCGCCTGTTCCTGGCGATGCAGGGCACGGCGATGGCGAACGCCATGCTGGCGGCGCTGATGCCGGCGCTGCTGCTCGCCTATCTGGTGCTGTTCGTCGGCGGCGCCCTGATCTCGTGCGCGTTCGAGGCCGTGTTCATCCGCCATGCCGTCGGCCACACCACGCTGGGCGGCGTGCGCTTCGGCAGCGATGTCGGCGCGCTGACGATCCTCGGGCTGGTGGCGCTGAACTTCGTCATCCTGGTGGGCACGCTCGGCCTCGGCCTGCCGGTCATCATCCATCGCAACCAGCGTTTCCTTACCACCCATCTGCTGTCCAGCGGCACGCTCGACCTGTCGGCGCTGCAGCAGAGCACGCAGGCGCCGTCGCGCTTCGGCGAGGGCATGTTCCAGGCGCTGGACGCGGGCGCCGGGCTGGGCTGAGGGCCGCGGCGCGGATGGCGACCGGGCAGTGGTTCGACGGGCTGTCGGCGCAGGACCGGCCGGTGCGGCTGACGATCGAGGCCGACCACCTCGCGATCCTCGATCCCGCGGACGGCGCGCGGCGCGCATGGCCGATCGCCGGGATCGTGCGCTGCGATCCGGATGCGCCGGGCCCGGCGATCACGCTGCGCTACCGCCGCGATCCCGCGCGGCTGGTGGTCGCCGACCCGTCGCTGCTCGACGGCCTGCGCGCCGCCGGCGCCCGGATCGCCGGCACCCGGCGCTGGACCGGGCGGCACTGGGGCGGCGTGCTGGTCGGGCTCGTCGCCAGCGTGGCGCTGCTCGCGCTGCTGGTGGACCGGCTGCCGTCGATCCTGCTGCCGCTGGTACCGCGCGCCCTGGAACGGAGCTGGTCGGCGGCGAGCGAGCGCGCGCTGGCCGGCGCCAGCCGGCGCTGCGCCGCCCCCGCCGGCCAGGCGGCGCTCTCCACCCTGATGGCGACCCTGTCGCACGCCGCCGGCATCGAGGCCGTCCCCCGCGTCAAGGTGCTGGACGATCCCGACATCAATGCCTTCACCCTGCCGGACGGGCGGGTGCTGGTGCTGCGCGGCCTGATCAGCCACGTCGCCGATGCCGACGAGCTGGCCGGGGTGCTGGCGCACGAACTGGGCCATGCCAGGCACCGTGATCCGACCCGGGAGATGCTGCGCCATGTCGCGCTGTCGATGGTGTCGCGCAGCCTGGGCTGGAGCAGCGGCCTCGGCAGCGCGATGACCGCCTTGTCCTACGGCAGACGGGCGGAGGCGCGCGCCGACGCCAGCGCGATCGCGACGCTGCAACGGGCCGGCCTGCGCACGGACGGCCTCGGCCGTTTCCTCGGCTCGCTCGCCGCCGCGCCGGGCGGCGCCGAGCTGGCCTTCCTGTCCGACCATCCCAGCAACCAGGCCAGGATCGCCGCGCTGCCGACCGCCCGCGGCGGCCGGTCCGCGCTCGCCGGGTCCGGCTGGCAGGACGTCAAGGCGAGATGCGGCCCCTGAGCGGCCGGCCGCCGCCGCCGCTCACGCGCGGTCGGCGCCGTCGATCTCCGCGAGCGCCGCCCCGGCCTGCTTCGCTGTGGTCGCCGTCAGGGCCGGCACCGCCGGCGACCGTGCCGGAGGCGGACCGGGACGCAGCTGATGCGTCACCACGAACGCCGTCACCACCGCCGCGGTGCCGAACACCATCCCGCCCGCCGCCTGGCCGACCAGCACCCCCACCGGGCCGTACTGCATCCCCACCGTCACGAACGGGATCGTACCCAGCGTCGCCCGGCCCCAGTTGAAGGCGGTCGAGAGCAGCGGGAAGCCCAGATTGTTGAAGGCGGCATTGGCGACGAACAGCGCGCCCACCCACAGGAAGCTCGCCACGATCAGCGAGCAGAACAGATGGATCAGCACCGCCGCCATGCCGGTCGCCGAGAACGCCACCACCAGCGCATCCTGCGCCAGCGCCAGGATCGCCCACATCACCAGCACGCACGCCAGCACCAGCAGCAGCGAGGCGCGCAGCGTCTCGCGCACCCGTCCCAGCATCCCGGCGCCGAGATTCTGCGCCATGATCGGCCCGACCGAGCCGGTCAGCGCGAAGATGAAGGCGAACGCGACCGGGGTGATGCGATCGATCGTCGCCTGGCCGGCAACCGCCTGGACGCCGAAGGTCGCCAGCGCATGGGTGCTGTAGGCGGCGCCGACCGGGGTGGCCAGATTGGTCAGGATCGCCGGCATCGCCACCGTGCCGACCAGCCGGGCATCGCCGA